>NZ_CP183076.1:300000-600000 GCF_048401115.1 Pseudoalteromonas sp. US3C1013
TGAGATTGCATCTTCACGATATAGCTCAGAGGCACCAATACCAAAGTATTCCATCCCTAATCCGCCAGTTTTTACATTGGTATCGTAGCTAATAATGCCACCTTCTAAAATAATCTTAGCGGTGGTTAATGGCGGTAGCTCGCCCTGATTAGGGTTAGTCGCTTGTGCCGCTCTAATAATTTTTCGCTCAGTCAAAATATTTTGCAAACCCTCACGTTCAACCGGCGTAAACCAGTCAGACTCATGTAATGCTTGCACTAGAATAGAGTTTGCACCTTGAGTGACGGCCGTTGAAAACGAGCTAACATTAGTCTGTGGTTTATATTGACCGGTTTGATCGCGAAATGAATAAACCGAAACTGGAATGCTACCCGCAGGTTTAGGTAAGCTTTTTAAATCAGAAAAAACATCTGTTGGCTCTAACGTTACCGCACTTTGTTTTGACGGAGGAATTAAATTACCCATAGTAGAGCAACCACTAAGAGAAAGAGCGATTGTTATTATAATTACTTTATACATTATCCAAACCTCGGAACTTCAATGATCACCACAGAGTCATCAATTATGTTTGTTATTTTTACAGTGATTGTGTCGGTTGTGCTGGTGATGACTTCTATTTGATAATCACCACTCATAAATATAGAGTCTTGGTTAAAAATACTGTCTTCAATATTTTCGCCAAAGGCCATATCTGTTATTTCTCTAACCATACGGTTTAAGTATGTTCGCTCTAATGAGTCTTGAAATTGCTCAGCGTATCCTTTTTCGACAACCGGTGCTCTATGTTTATTTTGTGCTTGTGCCTTACTAAGTAACATATTGGCATTGAGTGGATTACCGCCAAAGCTCGGGTTAATAGGGGTATAAATAATTTCAGTAGCGGAGACTGAAAAGCTTAAAGTTGTTATTATTGTTAATGCTATTTTTTTCATTTTTACCATCCATTTAATGCCATATCAGGAGAGGAGACTTTCATATTGGAACGCGCCATGGCGTCTATAACTGTGTAAACAGCTTGTTCTACACGTTCATCAAGTGGCTCTAGTCTTCGCCCTAAGTATGTTGCATAAACAACTTGATTATTCATTATTAAGGTTAATTTCGTACCTGCTTTTGGAATGACGGTTTCTTTAATCTCTATATTAAAGCCAGCGGTAGAGGGGAGATCTCGCCAGTAATTAGAAAATTCGTAATAAAACTGATGACCAAAGCGACTAATACTACGATCGAGCAATAAACCATCTATCTCTAGGTCATCAGCAGCCGTTACCACTGGTGAACAAAAGAGTAAAACGGCAAGTAAGTAGGTGTGTTTTGTTTTTATCATAAAGAAAAAAAGGGAGAGTCAATCTCCCTCTCATTTATCAATTACATTTGTGTAATTGTTGTTGTATTGCCATCACCCAATTGAGTAACAGAAACAGTGCTATTAAAACCAATAACAGCGCCTTCAACAATATTATCATTACCAGTTTGAGTAACATTAAATGCTACATTTTCACCACCGAGTAAAAATGCTGAATCATCAGTTCCAATAACCCAGTTTCCAATACCTTCTTGTGAAATATCAACGCTATGACCATTTCCTTCAACCATCATATCCACAAGGTTGATGTCGCCATTTTGGGCAATATCAATTTGGTTTGAGTTACTATCTAAGATACCAGCAAGAGTTACGATTGCTTCGTTTTGATTACCAGTTTGGTTAATATCGATATCATTATTGTTAGACGTTAATGCCATATTCGGGTAAGAAGACTGAACTAAAATTGCATTCTCATCACCGGCTTGAGTTAGATTAACGTCATTGTCTGAGCCATTAAAGTTAGCTAAATGCGCTGAATTTAAATTTCCCATTTGATTAATATCAAATTCGTTATTTGAGCCTAATACACCCATGTATGCTTCGTTAGATGCACCATTTTGGTTTGCTTTTAACTCATTATTGTCACCAATAAGTTCTGCAGTAACCATGTTCTCAGTATCAACTTGGGTAATTTCAACTTCATTACCTTGGCCTTCGAACAAAGCCGAATCGGCTACGTTATCAGTACCTTCTTGGTCAATATCAATGCTGTTTTCACTGCCGACTACATCAGTGAAGGCAACCGCATTTGTATTGCCTTCTTGCTCAACGAGAATTTCATTAACATCACCTGAAATATTATTAAAAGTGACCGCATTTCTGTCACCTTCTTGCACAACATCAATTTCGTTATCATTGCCTTGTAGCGAAGTAACTTTAAATGTGTTCCAGAAGCCTGCTTGGCTAAGGTATATTAAATTATCATCACCGGTTAGCATTGATACTTCGGCTTCACTCCATTCACCGCTTTGAAAAGCAGTAATTTCATTGGCATTGCCTTGCATGTCCATGTTGTAAAACCAATGTCCACCAGAGCCTTGCTCTACTTCAACGTAGTTATCATCGCCAGTTACAATATTAATAGCTTCGTTGTTAACTAAAAAGCCTTGACCGTTTTGGCTAACGTAAACATTATTATTATTACCTGTAACCTCTGTTAATGCGCCATTTGCAGTACCATCTTGAAAATAGGCTTGATCGTTATTGTCGCCAACGGTCGTTACTTTAGTGTAATTGCCAAACTGTAATTGGGTGACTTCATTTGTATTGTTTTCACCAACGGTTTCTACAATCATGGTGTTACTGTCACCGTCTTGCATGAGCACCGCAGTATTATTGTTAAGGACTTGCTCTAAAGTAATTGAGTTTGAATCACTTTGAATTGAAACTTGTGCGCTTAAAGGTGAGGTCGATACATTTTTATCTGCCGTGTTGGCGTGAACAGCAAAGCTTGATCCCATTGCTATTGCAATAGCACAGCTAAGAATTGACTTATTTAGTCTCATTATTATTCTCCTTGAAATACAAAATTAAACACCTTGATTATTTATTGAGTTTTAATAAGGTGTTTGTCGTTACAGCATGCCGTGCTGTGATAATGTGTGATTAACTTTTTTATTCTTAAACGTAAGGTGCGTTTTAATTATGAAAGTAGAAACCGGCTTTTTGTACTTAATAAGTAAATTTACCGTTACCTAATTCATAACTGCTCAATCACTGTATTCTTCAATGAACTTATTTTGAATCATCTTTTTTAATGGTATTTAAAGTACTTTATTTTCAATGTCTTGAAGTGTTATTTTGGGGTTGAATTAAATTTACAGTAAAATCTAGTAAAAAATAATGGGTTAATGGCATGTTAAAGTTTATGGGTTTTGCTCATTAAAATGGATGTTTTTTATGTTTTTATCGCTATATTTCTAGTTAAAAATGATGGTTTTGTACCTTGTTTTGCTTTTTTTACTTGAGTTAGTCGTTATTTAGCCGTTTTCTTAAAGCTTGCCACGTGATTTCTTAAATTCTTAGACGTAAATTTTCTACTTAGTACAGCTAAGTTAACTTAATTACGGATAGAACAATGAAAACAAAATTATCTATTATTACACTTGCACTATTACCTTGTTTAGCTGCGGCTAAATTGCCTGATGTTAGCAGTACAACTCAAAAAGTAACTGCGAGCAGTGACTCGATTATTGTTAAATATAAAAAGAATGCTTCGCCGGAGATGCGTAAGCAAGCTCGTTCGTTAGTTAAAGCAAAAATATCAGATTTAAACAGCGATGAAGTTGATGATAACTTCACTTCGTTATTTTCTGGTCGCCTTGCTAAATTTAAAATATCTGGAATGAGTGCTAAAGAAGCTATTGAGCGCTTAAAATCTCATCAAGCTATTGAGTATGTTGAGCCTGACTATCGTGTGAGCATTGCAGCAACACCAAACGATCCTCGCTTTGAAGATTTATGGGGCTTAAATAATGAAGGCCAAACTGGTGGCACTGCTGATGCTGATATTGATGCACCAGAAGCATGGTCAATTTCAACTGGTAGCCGTGATGTTGTTGTAGGTGTTATTGATACCGGTGTAGATTATAGTCATCCTGATTTAGCTGCGAATGTGTGGGTAAATAGCGGTGAAATTGCTGGCGATGGTATCGATAATGATGGTAACGGTTATGTTGATGACGTGCACGGTATTAACGCGATTACCGATGCTGGCGACCCAATGGATGACGAAGGCCACGGTACACATGTATCAGGTACAATTGGTGCCAGTGGTAACAATGGTGTGGGAATTGTAGGTGTAAACCATGATGTATCTATTGCAGGTTGTAAGTTTTTAGCTGCAGATGGTACAGGTTCTACATCTGGCGCTATTAAATGTATTGACTACATGGTAGGCCTTAAAAACTCAGGTGTTAACCTTCGTGTATTAAACAATAGCTGGGGCGGTGGTGGTTATAGCCAAGCACTTGCTGATGCGATTACTGCCAGTGAAGAAGCTGATATTTTATTTGTAGCTGCTGCTGGTAATGATGCGGTAGACAACGATGTAAACCCTCATTACCCATCTAATTATGAAAATGATAATGTATTATCTATTGCAAGCACAGATAGTCGCGACAATATGTCTGGTTTTTCACAATGGGGTTTAACCAGTGTTGATATGGGCGCGCCAGGTAGTGCGATTTTATCAACCATTCCTGGTGGCGGCTATGCAAGTTACTCTGGTACATCAATGGCAACGCCACATGTAGCCGGTGCTGCTGCACTTGTACTGTCAGTTAATCCTGATTTAACAACACTAGAGCTTAAAGAATTACTTATGTCTAGTGGTGATGCTAATGCGGCATTAAATGGTAAAACGGTTGCAGGTACACGCCTAAATATAAACCAAGCACTGATAGATGCTGATCCAACTCCTGGGTTTAAATTATCTGTATCGCCTGTTTCTCAGCAAGCAACTGTAGGTGATACAGTCACTTATACCTTTACGATTGGTTCAATTGCACAATGGGATGGCGATGTTTCACTGGCTTTGGCTGCTGATCTTGCTGATGCATCACTAAGCGCAACTACTGCTCGTCCAGGTGATGAAGTTGTACTTACAGTGGCAACTAATAGCGAAACTCAGTGGGGGAATTATGACTTTACTGTAACCGCGACAACAGACGAGCAAGTTAAAGAGCAAACAGTAAGCTTAATGTTGCAACCTGCTGGTTTGAATGACTTTACTTACACTAGTGATGAAAGTGTTGCGATTCCAGATAATTCTCCGGAAGGTGCAAGCTCTGTCATAACAGTGGCCGATGATTTAACTATTTTTGGTACCACTGCTGATGTAGACATTTCGCATACTTGGTCAGGTGATTTAGTACTTACACTTATTTCAGCGCAAGGTAATGAAGTGACACTGCAAAGCAATGAGGGCGGTAGTCAAGATGATATTGTTAAAGCATTTACTTCAAGTGCATTTAACGGGGAAGTTGCAACAGGTGATTGGACACTTCATGTTGAAGATACTGCAGGCTCAGATACCGGCACAATAAATGGTTGGTCACTTAAATTTAGTGCTATTGGTGAAGTAAGCCCACAACCTCCTCGCGCTGGTTTTGATGTTGATACGCAAGGCCTTACAGCCACATTTGTAGATACAAGTCGTGATGCAAATGATGATATTTCACAGTGGAGCTGGGACTTTGGTGACGGTGCAACTTCAACTGATGCAAACCCTGTTCATGCCTACGCTGAATCAGGTAGTTATGAAGTTGAACTAACTGTAACAGATAGTGAAAACAACTCAGATACATTCACACAAACAGTTGTTGTAAGTGATGTTGAAATTGAGTTGAGTCTAAAACGCGCTAATAAGTCACGCCTTGATACAATGCGTGTAGAGTTAAACTGGGAAGAAGTGGGTGCTGAGTCACTTAGCTTATACCGAAATGGTGAACTAGTAGGCACCGTATCAGACAATGGTCGTTACCGTGACTACGTTCGTAACGCAACATTACCTGCATACGACTATCAGTTATGTGTTTCTGAAAACGTATGCTCGAATATTATTACGGTTTCATTTAATTAAACAGAACATACATTCCTAATGTAAACTAAGCCCAGTTTTCTGGGCTTTTTTATGCTCGATTGATAAGTGTCATTTATTTGAGCTTAGTATATGAATGGATTTTTATACGTATAAATAACTAGTCTTATATTATTAATTAGTTAATTAATACTTTTTTTGTTCATTAATTACACTTTATTTACTTGATATTTACTTTGTTCATGCTAGTTTCATAAATGGAAACTGACAATAGCATTTCTTAACACACTAAGCGGAGGAGCAAATGAGCTCACGGAAAATAATAAAAAATGCCTTCAAATTAAGTGCCTTACCTCTAAGTGCATTTAGTTTAAATGTATACGCATCAACTGATTGCAGTACATTAACGGCATGGGAGTTAGGGCAAACTCATACAGCAGGAAGCCAAGTTAAGGCACAAAATAATGCCTATGAAGCCAAGTGGTGGACACAAGCCAATCCTTTGGAGAATGCAGGTCAATATCAAGACTGGTTACTTTTGGATGTATGTGACAGCGCTGTCAATGATAATCAATCGCCTATAATTACTGAGATAACACCTGGGAATGGTTCTTTATTTAATGATAAAGACAGCGTTGTCATTTTGGCGCAAGCAACTGATTCAGATGGCTCGGTTGCAGGTGTGGAGTTTTTTATAGACGGTACTTCCATTGCGGTTGATAACACTGCGCCGTTTAGTGTTAACTGGCAAGCTATTGCGGGCGAACATCAAATTAGTGCTGTAGCAACAGACGATGAAGGAGCGATGTCTGCTGAAGTTGTTAATACGATAAGTGTAAGTGATTCAGTGATTGTTGACCCTGTTAATCAAGCACCAGTTGCCGCTATTTCATTTAGCACGCTACCGGATCAACTGGTTGTTGGTTCGCAGGTGGTGTTTGCACTTTCTGGAACTGATAGTGATGGCCAAGTAACGGCTCTGAGCTTTGCAGCAAACGGGGTGGATGTTCATCAATCAAGCTCACCAGCGAGCAGTTTTGCATGGCAAGCAACGGCACTTGGTCAGGCAACTTTCACCCTAACGGTGACAGATAACGACGGTGCAACAGCGCAAGTAACAAAAGTATTAACGGTTGTTGATGAAAATACCGGCCCAGTTACGGGCACTGACTGTCGTCCCCAAGGTTTATATCAAACTCCCGGTGTAAACACGCCTTACTGTACGATTTATGACGCTGATGGCCGTGAGATCATGGGCCCAGATCATCCGCGCCGTGTAATTGGATACTTTACTAGCTGGCGTAATGGCGCTAATGGTCAACCCAGTTATTTAGTGAACGATATTCCGTGGGATAAAATCACCCACATCAACTATGCATTTGCCCATGTTGATGCAAACAACAAAGTATCTATTGGCGATCCTACTTCAGTAAATAACCCTGCCACTAATATGGAATGGCCGGGCGTAGTTGGCGCTGAAATGGACCCAGAGTTTAACTACAAAGGTCACTTTAACCTGTTAAACAAATACAAAAAACAACACCCAGATGTAAAAACACTCATATCTGTGGGCGGTTGGGCTGAAACCGGTGGTTACTTTGATGAAACAGGCCGTGTTGCAAGCGGTGGTTTTTACACCATGACCACCAATGCTGATGGTTCAGTTAACCATGCAGGTATCAATGCATTTGCCCAAAGTGCAGTTGAGTTTATTGAAAAATATGGCTTTGATGGTGTTGATATTGATTACGAATACCCATCATCAATGAATGACTCAGGCCACCCTGATGACTTCCCAATTTCTAATGCACGTCGTGGTGGTTTAAATGCCTCATACCAAGTGCTAATGAAAAAAGTACGTGAAGAGCTAGACCGTGCAGGTGAAGCTGCGGGTAAGCATTATTTACTCACGATTGCATCGCCTTCTTCAGGTTATTTACTGCGCGGTATGGAAACCTTCCAAGCGGTTCAATACCTTGATTATGTAAATATCATGTCTTATGACTTACATGGCGCATGGAACTCGCACGTAGGTCACAACGCGGCATTATTTGATACTGGGTTAGACTCAGAGCTTGCGCAATGGAATGTATACGGCACCAAAGAGTTTGAAGGCATTGGGTATTTAAATACTGATTGGGCAGTGCGTTACTTCCGTGGTGCGATGTCAGCGGGTCGAATCAATATTGGTTTACCTTATTACACCCGTGGTTTTAAGGATGTATCAGGCGGAACAAACGGTTTATGGGGCCAAGCGGCGCTACCAAATCAAGCTGATTGCGCTAAAGGTACCGGCGTAGGTGAGAAAAACAAATGCGGTAATGGTGCGTTAGGCATTGATAACCTTTGGCATGATAAGAACGATGCAGGCCAAGAAATGCCAGCTGGTTCAAACCCATTATGGCATGTTAAAAACCTTGAAAACGGTATTGTTGGCTCGTATTTAGGCGTGTATGGCTTAACACCTGATACAGACGCTGATGACCGCTTAACGGGTACTTATACTCGTCACTATGACAGCGTTGCCGTTGCACCTTGGTTATGGAACGCAGATAAAAAAGTATTCCTCTCGATAGAAGATGAAGAGTCGATGGCAACAAAAGTTGATTACGTTATCAACAATGGTCTTGGCGGTATCATGTTCTGGGAGCTGGCAGGTGACTTTGACTATAACTCAGCCAAAGGCGAGTACTTCATGGGTTCTACATTAACCTCATTAGCATACGATAAGTTTAATCAAAGCGGTGTTGCATATGATGTACATGGCGGAAATCCAAACTTCACAGTGCCTGCTGAAGCCGTAGATATCAAATTTACAGCAAAAGACTTCCCAATTGGTGATGATAATTACCCAATCAGCCCAACGTTTGCATTTACTAATAACTCAAGTCTTGATTTAAGTGGTGCAAAAATCTCATTTGATGTGCCGGTATCAACTTCCGCTATTTTTAAATCTAACTGGAATGCACAAGAAAAACTGGGCATGGCTGTAGAAGTAAATGGCTCGAACGCAGCCGGTAACAACATTGGTGGTTATGAGAACGAGTTTCACCGTTTCTCAATCACATTAAACAATGAGTGGGGTGGTCAGCCAAAAGACTTTAGCGCTGGTGCAACTGTGAATGCACAAGTGATGTACTACATGCCAATCACTGGGCCTAGCAACTTTACCATTGAAAAAGATGGAAAAACTTACGCATTCAAAGCTGAATACCCAATGCTACCAGATGCAACACCGGGTGATGGTACGGGCAATCCAGATAACGGAGGAGGTGACCCTGTAGGTACGTGTGAAGGAGTTGATATAGCCACGATACCTGCTTATCCAAACTTTCCTCAAACTGACTGGGCGGGCAACCCAAGCCATGCTGCTGGCGGCGATCTAATGGTGCATAACAATGCAGTGTACAAAGCCAAATGGTGGACAACCTCTGAGCCGGGTGTAACAGCTGATTGGATCTTAAGTTGTAGCCTGTAATTTACAAAACAATGAGGGGTAGGCCTGAGCTTGCCCCATGTATTGAGTCTTATAAAGGATAAAATAATGGCATCAATTAAACTTAACACGATTACGCTATCTGCAATTACCAGTGGTTTACTACTCAGTACACTAGCACCGCAAGTGCAAGCACATGGTTATATGGATAGCCCTAAAGCGCGCCAAGCAATTTGTCAGGTTGATGGCGGGTACTGGTGGCCTGAAGACGGCACAAATATTCCTAACCTTGCGTGTCGAGCCGCATATTTAGAATCGGGCACGGTGCAGTTTGTACAAGCCATTGAATTTTCAGTTAATACTCCTGACTATTTAAATCAAACTGCAGTTGAGGCCAATGTACCAAACGGCACTTTATGTGCTGGTGGCGATACAGCCAAACGGGGTATGGATTTACCATCACCACATTGGCAGCGCAGCAATGTAGTGCCCAATGCCAATGGTGATATTCAAATACGTTACCTTGCATCAACCCCTCACAACCCAAGCTTTTGGCAGTTTTACATTACCAAGCCAAGCTTCAATAGCGCAACTGACGTACTAACCTGGCAAGACTTACAGCTAGTGCAAGAGCACGACAACATTGAGGTTGTTAAAGACCCTGATGGTAAACGCTACTACGAAATGAGTGTTGCAATTCCGCAAGACCGTAGCGGCGAGGCCATTTTATATAGCCGTTGGCAACGTAATGATGTGGTTGGTGAAGGCTTTTATAACTGTAGCGACATCAACATAGTAAATGACGCAGGCCCGACTGATCCAAATTCGTGGACTAGCGTCGGTTATTTTGTTCGCCAAGGGCAAAATGCCATTGCAGGCGACATCGTATGGGCGCGATTATTTGACGAAACAGGCCAAGAGGTAATCAACCAACAGCTTAAAATCAATGCCGACAATCAAGCAAATTGGCAACAAGCATTGGCTGAACAACTTAACCTTGATTACGCGCATTTAGTGCAAATTGGGGTGCAAAACCAAGCGGGCGACATTACGTTTGATGCAACCGACGTACTGATAAACCAAGTGTATAGCAGCGATGCAAATTATACCTATGCCTTGAGTGTGCAAGGTGCGCCAACAAACACCGCACCCATTGTACACACCCCAGATAACCTAGTAGTTGATGAAAACACCACAACAGCAATTCATCTGCATGCCTTTGATGATGAGCAAAGTGAGCTAACTTACAGCTGGACAGTACCTACACCGCTAAGCTTTACAGGCTCTGGTGCCAACATCAACTTAACCACTGCAGAGGTATCAGCAAACACCGATTACACCATTGCAGTATCTGTATCGGATGGTCAATTAAGTACCCAAACCAGTTTTAGTGTCACGGTTAACGATGTACCTGTGGTCGATCCGGTTGACCCTGTTGATCCAACAGTACCTGAATGGGACAGCACTCAGATCTATCAAGCAAACGATAAAGCCCGTTTTGCTAACGTGATTTACACCGCTAAATGGTGGAACAAAGGCCAACAACCAGATACCTCAGCGGCATGGGAATCAGCCTCGAAAGCTGACACAGCAGCCACTTGGAATACCAGCAAAGCCTACCAAGCTGGCGCAGAAGTAACGTATCAAGGACAGCGCTATCGCGCTAAATGGTGGACTCAGGGCGATACGCCAGGGCAAGCCAATGTATGGACCAAACTTTAATAAAGCCTAAGTTTTGCAGTTCAAACTTATTAAATAATTACATAAATAATGGATAAGAGAGACCTATGAATATCAAACAACTAAGCGCAGCCATCGGTGTTGCTTTATTTGCAAGCACAGCATCTGCTGCACCGTCTACACCAAGCATTAATTGGGAACCACAGCAATATTCGTTTGTTGAGGTAGATCTTGAGGGAAACGGCTCTTATAAGCAGCTAGTTACCCGTGTTGAACAAGTTAATATCAACATTCAGTGGAGTGCATGGAGTGGTGATGGTGGCGATAGCTACAAAGTCTATTTTGATGACATGCTAGTCAATGAGGGCACGCTTGCTGCTGGTTCTAAAAGTGGCACTATCACATTCCCTTATGATAAAGCGGGCCGCCATACAATGTATGTTGAGCTATGTGAAGGTGGCACGACCTGTGCTCGCAGTGCAGGCAAACCAATTGTAATTGCTGACACCGACGGCGGACACCTAGCACCATTACCCATGGATGTTGACCCAAATAACCGCGACATTGGTATCAAACAAGGTTTAGTTACAGGCGCTTACTTTGTGGAGTGGGGAATTTATGGCCGTGATTATGATGTAACGAATATGCCAGCACAAAATCTGAGTCATATTTTGTATGGTTTTATTCCAATTTGTGGTGAAAACGCATCGTTATCGGGTGGTCCTAAACGTGCACTTGAAACCGCTTGTGCCGGTTCTGCAGATTACGAAGTGGTTATTCACGACCCTTGGGCCGCAGTACAAAAAGCACTGCCAGGGGTTGATGCAAAAGACCCTATCCGTGGTACTTACTCTCAGCTAATGGCGCTTAAACAGCGTTACCCAGATATTAAAATTTTACCATCTGTAGGTGGTTGGACGTTATCAGACCCATTCGGTGGCTTTACCAATAAAGCTAACCGCGACACCTTTGTTGCCTCAATGGAAGAGTTTTTAAGAACATGGAAATTCTACGATGGTGTAGATATTGACTGGGAATTCCCAGGTGGTGACGGCCCCAACCCAGACATTGGCGATCCAATCAACGATGGCCCAGCCTATGTGGCGCTAATGCAAGAGCTACGCGCTATGCTTGATAAACTAGAAGCAGAAACAGGTCGTACTTACGAGTTAACCTCAGCCATTGGTGCAGGTTACGATAAAATTGAAGATGTAGACTACCAAGCCGCAAGCCAATACATGGATTATATTTTTGCCATGACCTATGACTTTTATGGCGCATGGAGTAACGTAACCGGTCACCAAACAGCACTTTACTGTGGCGAACATATGAGTGCTGGTCAATGTAATGGTACCGGGCTTGATGATAATGGTGAACCTCGTAAAGGCCCTGCTTATACCACCGATAATGCAGTGCAGCTGTTACTTGCGCAAAATGTACCATCGAAAAAAATCGTCGTCGGCACGGCTATGTATGGCCGTGGTTGGGAAGGTGTTTACCCGCAAAATGCAGCGATTGATGGTAACCCAATGACTGCCCCTGGTAATGGCCCGTTAAAAGGCTCTACGGCACAAGGCGTATGGGAAGATGGGGTTATTGATTACAAGGGCGTTAAAGCCAATATGATTGGTGCTGCGGGCACCGGTATTAATGGTTTTGAAGTGGGTTATGATGAGCAAGCACAAGCCGCTTATGTATGGAATCGTGCAACCGGTAAACTAATTACTTATGATAGCCGTAAGTCAGTACTGGCTAAAGGAGCGTATGTTAATCAGTATAGTTTAGGTGGTTTATTTGCATGGGAAATAGATGCGGATAATGGTGATATTCTTAATGCTATGCATGATGGTTTAGGGGGCGTAGTTGCTCCGCCAACAAATAAAAAGCCAGTTGTTTCTGTGTCTTCATCAGTGTCTATTAATTCAGGCGAGAGTATTACAGTAACAGCTTCTGCAACTGATGCAGATAACGATCCACTTAGCTTTAGCTGGAATGCTGATAGCGCACTGGTGGTATCTGGACAAAATAGTGCATCATTAGTCATTACAGCGCCAACAGTGACTGCAGATACACAGTATGTGGCAACTGTTGCGGTATCAGATGGTCAAGCAACTGTTAATCGTGATGTTGTTGTTAATGTTATTGCGCCAACATCAGGAGGCGAAAACACAGCACCGAGCGTTGATGCTATCGCTAATATCAGCGTTGAAGAGGGCGCATCAGCAAGTGTAGCTGTAGTGGCTAATGATGCTCAAAACGACGCCCTTTCGTATACGTGGACAGTACCAGCAGGCTTAACATTAGTGGGCAGTGATGCAAACGTAACTATTGAGGCTGGCGCTGTAGATACCGATACAGACTTCACAGTGTCTGTTGCAGTCAGTGATGGCGCATTAACCACAACGCAAAGCTTTAGCGTAACAGTTACAAACGTTGATACTACAAATCCACCTACAGGAAGCTGGGATGCGAGTGTTGCATACGTTGGTGGTGATGTCGTTACTTATAACGGCGTTGAATATAAAGCAAAGTGGTGGACTCAAGGCGAGCGTCCTGATTTAGGTGGTGCATGGGAAGCAACAACACAACCTACAGATGGTACGGGTGTCGCAGTTTGGCAGCCAACGGCTATTTATAACAGTGGTGATGAAGTTTCTTATCAAGGTAATAAGTACCAAGCTAAATGGTGGACTCAAGGGAACGAACCTGGTTCAACCGATGTATGGTTAGCACTTTAATTTTAACCTGAGAATTTGGGTTTTAAAAAACCATATAAATTAAAAAAGCAGCTTTCGAGCTGCTTTTTTGTTAACGACTATTACGAGGGGTTAAAACAACGCTTTAGAGCTAATTATTAAGCCGTTTACATCAGCATATACCCAATCACCGGTATTAATTGTAGTGTTTAACATATTAACCGGGTGATCTTTAGCGCCTAAGCCGCGCTTAGTGGTACAGCGCGGTGTTGCGCCTAGCGCCATTACAGGTAAATCAAGTGTGGCAAGAATTTCAATATCGCGACAGCAACCATTAATAACTATGCCGTGCCAGCCATTTTTTAGTGCGCGCTCTGCAATCATATCGCCAATAAAGGCAAAACGTTTACTGGCAAAACCATCAACAATCAATACTTTTCCCTCACCGTTTTCATGCAGTATGTTACCAGCAAATGAGTTGTCGTCAGGGCAGGTGACGGTCACTACTTGACCATAAAAGTGAGTTTTATTACCAAAGTGTTGCAAGCCACTGTCAGCAACTTGCACATGGTCGCGATGTTCATCGTATAAATCGGGCGTAGTAAACGGTGTCATTAAGGGCATCCTTGTTTTTTGGCAAAGCCATGTAGGGCAAAGGCAGTAAATTTAAAGTAGTAATAATGTTTATCGTAGGCTAATTAATCACTCAGGTGTAGCTATTATTGCAAATTGGCGTATAGATTTTAGTCGCAATATAAGTACTTTTAACGTCTTTTAATGCTGTTTTTATGAGTAACGTAAGCTTTTACTTAGTTTTATTTTTTCGAATAAATTTCATTTTGTAAGCGCATTAGCCAAACGTCTCATTGTTGCGTGGTTTTTCATATGCTACGTTCAATTGTTATTTTAAATTTTGGGCTGCAATACTGTGCCCTATACACACATACAAAAAGAGAAGCGTGCTTTATGATCATCTTTTTTATTTGCCTGACTATTTTAATATTAGGCTATAAGTTTTATAGCCCGTTTGTTGAAAAACAAGCGGGTATGGACTCGACAGTAGACACACCACAGAAGCGTTTTAGCGAAGGTGTTGACTATGTTGCTATTCACCCTGTTCGTGCATTTTTAATTCAGTTTTTGAATATTGCAGGAGTAGGCCCCATATTTGGTCCCATACTTGGCGCCTTGTATGGCCCAGTAGCGCTGGTTTGGATTGTACTTGGTAACGTTTTAGGTGGAGCTGTACACGACTTTTTCTCTGGCGTAATGAGTATTAAAGAAGACGGTAAAAGTTTACCTGAAATTGCAGGCCATTATTACAACGTAGTATTTAAAGGCTTTATGCTTATATTTACTGCTATGTTGTTATTCTTTGTTGGTGTAGTGTTTATTATGAGCCCTGCAGGATTATTGAGTAACTTAGATGCATTTGAAGGCACCATTTTTGCTAGTAATACATTTTGGGTTCTCGCTATTTTAGCTTACTACTTTTTAGCCACGTTATTACCAATCGATAAAATCATCACTAAGTTTTACCCTATTTTTGGCTTGTTAATGATTGTAATGACAGTTGCTATTGCAGTCTCACTGTTAATCAACGCACCCCATTTACCAGTAGCTGGCGACTTTTTAGCGTATTTTGAAGCCGATCATGCTCACGACTTTTTAGCCCCAAACCCTGATGGACTGCCTACTTGGCCGTTGCTATTTATCACCATTACTTGTGGTGCCATTAGTGGTTTTCACTCAACGCAAGCACCTATTATTGCTCGTTGTTTAACTAACGAAAAATATGTACGCCCGGTTTATTATGGCGCGATGATGTGCGAAGGTATTGTAGGTTGTGTGTGGGCGCTTGCTGGTATTGCTGCCTTCCCAGAAGGTTATGCGGGTTTAAAATCGATGCTTGATTTAGGCGGTCCAGGCTTAGTGGTTAACCATATTGCAAACAGCTACTTAGGTGTATTTGGTGGTATTATGGCTATTATTGCTGTTGCTGTTTTCCCTATCACCTCAGGTGATACGGCGTTCCGCTCACTGCGCCTAACAATGGTGGATGCGTTTAGTATTCCGCAAAGTTTACGTAATCGTTTGTTGTTAGCGTTGCCAATTTTAACCATTGCTTACTTTATGACTAAGCTCGACTTCTCTGTTATTTGGCGCTACTTCGCGTTTTCAAATATGCTGCTTTCTACCAGTGTTTTATGGCTTGCTACTAAGTATTTATTTGACCGTGGTACATTCCACTGGATTGCTAGTATACCTGCTGTAATTGCTTCAGCTGTGACCCTGTCATACATAATGACTGCGGCAATAGGATTAAACTTATCAAGTGATTTAGGTAAACCAATTGGTGTAGCGGTTGCTGTTGTAGGCTTTATTGTATTGGCTTTTGTGCATTCAAAACATAAAGCGCGTCCAGCTTAAAACTACATAGTTATTAATGCAAAAAGCGAGCTTTATTTAAGCTCGCTTTTTTATGCTTGAACAAGTAGTAATTTGGTTAATAGATTTATCAACTTTCTGATCGCCAACCACTTATGTTGACTATCTACCGCTAAAAAGTCGCTTGTTCGAAGTAGCTGATATCATCTAGGGTTTTACTAATAATCATTGCCCCTTCTAATAAGCTGACTGTTTGTATTGCCGCCCGAGCAGGATTAAGCTCTCCATTTATTTGATGTGCTTGAGTTAACCAGGCTAAGTTTTTATTAAAAAACCGCTGAACTTCAACCCGCACTTTATCGGGTAGGCTGTCGCTTTCTGCACCGAGTAAGCCACATAAACACATCTTTTTGTCTATCACGAGCGCATTTCTAAATAACTGAGTGTAAATATCGATGGGATTTTTACCGTTTGCTTTATGTACATTCGGATCGCCAAGTACTGCAATAAAGGCATCGGTGTATTGATGCGCGAGTTCAGCGCCTAAATCAGCTTTCGTTGGAAAGTGATAATGCACACTGGCACTTTTTATACCAATCTCAGTAGCAAGTTCTCTAAAGCTAAAGTTGCTATAACCACCCAGTCGCACTTTATTTTCTGCGGCTTGTAGCAGGGCTGCTTTTTTACTCATTTTGATATTTCCTTGCTGTTATCTGAAAAAATTATCAACCAGTAGGTAGTTATTTTCAAGCTCTTTTGTTTTTAGTTTGCAAACATTTAGCGCTTGCTATAAATTACCTATCAGTAGGTAGTTTCTGTTTACCAATATAAACCTAAGTTGTCGTTAAAAATATAAGAGAGCATTATGAAAATTTATGACGTAGAAAATTACCCAAACCCATTGCAGGCTCGTATTGCACTTGCTGAAAAAAAACCGACTGAAAAAGTAGAGTTTGTTGCTGTCGATTTATTAAATGGGGAATACTGCAGTGAGGCATTTTTGGCAAAAAACCCTTAGCCAAGTATTGGCGTTTAGTTATAAATTAATAATTTGGAGTCAAATATGAAAATTGCTGCCGACTTTAGTCAACGTGTGGTGGTGCATAGTGAGTCACTTGAGTGGATAGCTTCGCCCATGCCGGGTGTTGATAGACGTCCACTTGACAGAGTGGGCGACGAGGTTGCTCGTGCCACTAGCATTGTACGTTATGCGCCAAACAGCCACTTTAGCCCACATACACATACCGGCGGTGAAGAGTTTTTAGTACTTGATGGGGTATTTCAAGATGAGCATGGTGACTTTCCACAAGGTACCTATATTCGTAATCCTCCACAATCAAAGCATACTCCTGGCTCAAAAGACGGTTGTATTATTTTTGTAAAACTATGGCAGTTTCAGCCAGAAGATCGCCAGCACGTGTGTATTCACACACAGCAGATGCAAGGGCAGAAAACCCCCGAGTTTAATGACCTAAATGTCATTTTGTTATATCAAGATACGTATGAAACAGTGAGTATTGTACAGTTTAATGCTAATCAATCTTTAGCGCTCACGGTGAGTGGTGGCGCTGAGTTGTTGGTTTTGGATGGCACTTTACAAGAGCATAACGACACACTTGAAAAACACAGCTGGCTTAGAGTTCCTGTTAATAGCCAAATAAACGCCACAGCGGGTAACAATGGCGCAAGAGTATGGATAAAAACCGGCTATTTAAACGATGTAAAAAACCAAGTTAATCGGTTAAAAAAACATAATTAGCTCAAAAAATAAATCTGCATTAAGTGACTTTTTTGATCTGCTTCAAGTAAAAGCTTTTAACTATTGCCTATAATTTAAGCTCTTTTCATTCAAGGGTTGAGTTATGGTTAATTTAACACATGGTTTGTCGATTGGTATTGAGCGCTCAGGCAATGAGTTTTTCTTAACACTTAAGGCAATTGGTACCTTAACTCACAAAGACTATGAAGTGATCACCCCGATGATCGATTCAGCGTTAGGCGAAGTTAAACATCCTATTGTTAATGTATTAATAGATGGCACCGAGTTAGATGGTTGGGAGCTTCGTGCTGCTTGGGACGATTTAAAACTTGGCTTAAAGCACAACAAAGAGTTTAAAAAAATAGCGATTTACGGCAATAAAGAGTGGCAATCTACCATAGCTAAGTTAGGCAGTTGGTTTATGTCGGGTGAAATACAATACTTTGAAAATGCTACTGCCGCTTTAGAATGGCTAAAAACCAGTAATTTAGACGCTTAGTAAAAAAAGGCCAACAGTGGCCTTTTTTTGTAAGTACCTTAGTTTATTTTGACAGTGTTTGTTGCGTGGGAAGCGCAGGAAAAGCGCCTTTAGCTAAGCATGCTTTTGAGCCACAGCGAAGACCAAAGTGAAGCGCTTTTTTTACTATTGACTCATCATTTAGCTTATCAGTAAGTGGCACTGCATTATCGCTGTGGTTTAAGTAGTACAGTACGCCAGCAATAAAAGCATCACCGGCGCTGGTGGTATCTACAGCGGTAATTGTTGGAGCTGCTTCACTCAGGGTAAAAGCGTTATGGTAAACAGTCGCTGGTGCTGGACCATCGGTTAAAAACACCAGCTTGACGCCTAATTCAAGCAGTGATTGTAAGTAGGCATCAGCTGATTGTTGGCGTTGCGTTGCTAAAAAATTTAACTCATCACGTGAGAGCTTAACAATATCGCAATACGCGTAGCATGCATGCACGTTTTGCTCAATGTCATTGCTATTTTGCCATAAACTGTAGCGTAAATTTACATCAAAGCTAACGATTTTTTGGTTGTTTTTAGCCTGCTTTAAAGCACACACAGTAGTTTTTGCTATAGCTGTATTGGTTAAGGTGTTTGAACAAAAGTGTAGGGTACTCAATTTATCCCAATTAATACGCTTTAAATGCTCATTCGTTAACAGTAAATCGGCTGTTTGATGACGATAAAAGTTAAAGCTGCGTTCGCCGCTTTCATCTAGGCTGACAATAACCATAGCTGTTTGCGCGCCTTCTATGGTAAATAAATACTCAGTATCTACGTTATATTGCTCAAGCGCATTAGTTAATTGTTTAGCAAAATAGTCATCTCCCATACCGCCACAAAACGCAGCTTTGCCGCCGAGCTTTGCGTAACCTACTGCCACATTAGCTGGAGCACCTCCTGGAATGGGCAAATAAGCACTGTTTTGAGAGTCTTGAGGCAGCATATCAATAAGCAGTTCACCAAGGCTAAGTAATTTGGTCATAGTGTAAATCCTAAAAAACCTAGCATGGCTAGGTCAAAATTCAAGGGAGAATTATTAAAACTAGTGTAACAATCGCTGAACAAACATAGCTTCAGCGATTGTTACACTAAAGTTGGTTAGTTAAACGCGTATTTAAACGTCAATGACGTTGTACGGCCATTAATAGCACGTGCGCGTATAATGTTGTTATCAGGTATTGAGCCTTCTTCTGCTTCAGTAATACCTACCGTATCGAATAGGTTATTTACATTTAACGCAATATTAAGATTTTCTGATAAATCGTAGCTTACAAAGCCATTTACTTGAGTGTAACCATCAAACTTAAGATCGTTATTATCTTGAGCATAGGCATCGGTAGTACCAATAAAGCTTAGGCCTGCAGAGCCTTTTTCATAAGTGTAACGTGCCATTAATGAGTAAATTAAATCAGCTTGGCGACGAGGCGTATTACCAACCACTTCAGGGGTAAGTGCATCTTTTGCAATTTCAGCGTCTGTCCACGTTAAATTACCACGAAAATCCCATGCATCAATAAAGTAGGTTGATTCAACCTCAATCCCTTTTGCTTCATATTCGCGGTCAAAAAAGGTTTGTGATGTCGCTTCAAAGTTTTGCTCTTCAGTTTGTGCATAAAATGCCGTGGCAAAAACTGACAGTGAATCAAAGCGCTTTTTAATACCAAACTCATACTGGTTTACTTCATCAACGGCATCTTCATCGGCTACTGAGCCATCGGCGCGAACTTTACCAAATAAAAGTCGGTCAGCATTGGCGCGACCGCCTTTACTCAATCGTGCAAACGTTGCAAGGCTTGAGTCAATTTGGTAATTGGCACCAATTGAATATGATGCGTAATCCCAGTCGTAATTAACAGGGCTGGCATTTGCAAGGTCAATACCTGCAACATTTTGTTCAGGAACAGAAATCACACCGTCGCGATTCATATCAACGGTTGAGGTAACCGCGCCTGCATAGTTACCACGTGCTTCACCGCTGTCATAACGGGCACTAGCATCAATACTTACGTCACCCACCTTAGTTGAAAATGCAACATAGGGTGCACGAGTGTCGTATTCTGTGTCGTAATCACGTTGGCAACAGTTACCCCAAAAAGGCGTGCCATAAGCGTATAAGCCATTTTCAGAGAATTCAGTCCCATCGGCGGCTGTTACATTTAACAGCGCAGCGTTATCACCTTTGAGCTCCATTAGGTAGGAATTCCATAACCACGACATGGCAATATTTTGGGTTGACGCATAATAGCCAAAAGTAACGCTAGTATCATCGCTTAGCGATTTAGTCAGTTTGAAGTCGTTAACAATTGAGTCAAAGTCATTCATGGTTACGTCAAACGTATGAATACGCATGGCTAAATCATCGTTAAATGCAGCACCTGTGGTCGCATTACTAAGCGTTGCACCCACACCACCAATACTTTGCGCTATAGCTGATGCATCGCCAACTTCAGCTGGGATCAATGAATTAAAATTACCGCTTACAGATGATTTACGAAAACGGTTTTCAATACGCCAATCGTTGTCTAAATCAAATACAGCCTCAAAACCAATTGAGTCAACTTGGGGATTCATACCATCACGAATATCGCCGTTGCTTATTTGGTTTTCGCCGTTTAAGCGCACTGTTTTAGTAAATAATGCTGAATGCGGGGTATCTGATTGTGCGTCAAACCCAGGAATTGAGTCACCATTTGCATACATTGGCATAGGTAAGTAGCCAACACTTTTATCATCTAAATGTTTGTAATAAAGACGCACGTATCCATTTTCAAAATCTTTGGTCAGGTTGGCTTTAATTTGCCCACCTTTATTTGATGTGTAACCTGTTTCACGTGGGCCTTCACCTTGACGTACAAAACCACCAACATGAAAGCGTACAGTGTCATTTAAATAGGTGCCATATTCAAAGTCAGTTCGAATAGTATCGTAATCTAGGCCAAGTGTAGTTGATACGCTGCCCGATTCGTTTTCGCCATTTTTTGAAATGAAATTAATTATGCCACCCGGTGCATTACTTGCTGCGGTAGAGGCTGAACCACCACGAATAGATTCAATGGTTTGCACTGTGTTATCTAAGCGCATAAAAATGTCAGCGTTACCAAATGCAATATCGCCATATTGTAAAACAGGTAAGCCATCTTCTTGAAGCTGTAAAAATTTAGCACCACCAGAGGCAACCGGTAAACCACGTACTGCAATGTTGGCGTTACCTTCACCGCCGGTTGATTCTGAGCGAACCCCAGGAATAATTCTAAATGCCTCAGCAGTAGAGCGAGGCGTAGACACCTCAACTTGCTCAAGCGACACACTGCTTACAGAAGAACTTGACGCCATTATCGTTGTACTGCGGGGAACACCGGTAACAACAATTGTTTCTAGCCCTTTGTTAGCTTGCGCTTGTGTATTTTGCTCTTGTTGTTGTGCATTAACGCCTTGGCTAACGGCGAGCGCTAAAGCACTGATCAGATATAAAGGTGTGTTGTGTGTTGTCATGTGAACGCCTCGTTTTAAACCCAAAGGGAAGTTGTTATTTTTACTTAATCGATTAAGTAAAAATAACAAAGTTTTTACAATAAGCAAATTATTTTGTTAATTATTTGCTTTTTTTTTACTCAAACATTGATTTTTATAATGTTTTTATAGCATTAAAAGTTGTTTGTTTACTCAGCGACTAAGTTACTTTGCTCTAATGCTGCTGCTGATGGGTCACGAATATAATTAAATAGCATAGCCAAAAATAATATGACTGCAAAACCCGTAGCTAAATAAAAACCGTAGCGTACGTGTCCAAAGTAATCGCTGATCATACCCATAAATAAAGGTGCTAAGGCGGCTGACAGTGCGGTAAAAAATAATATAACGCCGGCTACTGCACCGTGTTGATGCACAGGAAAACACGATATTCCCTTAGAGTTTAAAGTAGGGTAGACCATCGACATAAATAAACCTGAGAGAGGTAATAAAGCCACAGCCCAATCAACGCCGCCATAAAGAGTGCCAACGTAACACAGCGCAATGCCAAAGCTTAAGTAAGCCATAACTCCTTGCCAACTAAACCTATTCAGTAACCATACCGCAATAAAACGCCCTGCAGCACGTAACACAAAAAAGATTGTAAGTGCGTAAGTGGCCAGCAGCGGCCATGAGCCAGTGTAATCTTTTAGCAGAGTAGGCATCCACACGTATATGGCGACTTCGGTGGCAACATATAAAGCAATTGCAAGTGAAAAACCCAGTGCATAAGGATTTTTAACCATTTTTATAGTCGTTTTTAGTGAGGCTGGCTTATCTGTACTTTTTACCACAGCAGGGTAATCGGCACGCCAAGCAAGCAATGCCAAAATCAAACACATAATGCCAGCAATGATGTAAAGGTAAGTCCAACTTACATTTTGAACCAGCAGCACGCCAACTAAAGCAGGGCCAACAATGGCTCCAATGCCAAAAAAACCTTCTACTTTATTCATGGTTTTGGTGTGTTCTTCGTTGCTATTAGAAATATCGCCTAAAAGCGCCAGTGCACCGGTTTTAAATAAACCAATGGCAAGGCCAATACAGCACAGTAAAAAAACAAAAAATATAAAGCTGCTGCTAATCGCAAACAAAAAACAACTTGCAGAGAATATTAATAAACCAAGCATAATCGTTTTTTTACGGCCAAGGCTATCGGCTAAAAAGCCTAGAAATAATCCACTTATTGCAATCATGGCCATAGGCGCATAATGAAACGCACTGGCTTGGGTCATACTTAATCCAAAATCGCTTATGAGTTCGGGAATGATCATGCCAACGGCGTCAGAGGTCATGGCAAACATAAAAAACATCATGTATGTGAGCCAACGAATTTGTTGCAACGGATCGCTGCTTACGTGTGTGTGTGATTTTGTCATTTGCTTTTCCTCGTTAAATGCTTGGTAACACACATTAAGTTGTCAGTAACTTATTGTAGTATTAATCGAGCCACGATATTTGTATGTAAAATATTTAAAAATTACTTGTAAATTCTTACTTGCTAGTTAAAGATATATCTTAATCGATTAAGTTTCAACTTGGTAATCACACATGATGAAGAATAAAGTTCAATTGATCACATACGCTGATCGAATCACCGGTAAAGATATAAACGCATTAACAGCACTTCTAAAGGGTCCACTTAAAGACGTTTTTGCAGGGGTACACTTATTACCATTTTATAACCCAATAGATGGTAGCGATGCAGGTTTTGACCCAATTGATCACAGTGAAGTTGATGCCCGAATAGGAACTTGGTCAGATATTCAAGCACTTGGAAAAGACCATGATTTAATGGCCGATTTAATAGTGAACCATGTATCGGCGCAATCGTTTCAATTTCAGGATGTGCTGGCCAAAGGCAAAGTCTCTGAGTTTTGGGATTTATTTTTAACTAAAGAAGACGTATTCCCCAATGGCATGAGCAACCAAGAACAACAAGCCATTTACCGTCCACGGCCTGGAAGCTGTTTTACACCAATGAAATGCGGTGATGGTCAAACGTATGATTTTTGGACCACCTTTACCGACAACCAAATTGATATAAATGTAAAAGTAGAAGCGGGCATTGCCTATTTAAATAACGTACTTACTAAATTTTCTGCTAACAACGTAAACATTATTCGTTTAGATGCAGCGGGTTACGCCATTAAGCAAGCAGGTACTAACTGTTTTATGCTCGATGAAACATTTGCCTATTTAGATAAACTCTCAAAGCAGGCAAATGATTTAGGCATGGAAACCATTGCTGAAATTCATAGTCATTATCAAACTCAAGTTGACGTGGCTAAGCGCGTAAACATGGTATACGACTTTGCCCTACCACCGCTTATTTTACATAGCTTATTTAATAATGACGTAGACGCACTGCTTAAGTGGTTACAAATTTCACCGCGTAACTGTTTAACTGTACTAGACACCCATGATGGCATTGGCATTATTGACGCGGGTCCAATGGGCGATAAACCTGGGCTGTTGAACGCATCTCAAATAGATAATCTAGTAGAAACCATGCATGCCAACAGCAATAACCAGAGCCGTAAAGCAACAGGTGCAGCTGCAAGTAACGTCGACCTATATCAAGTTAACTGTACGTATTACGATGCATTGGGCGCAAATGATTTTGATTACTTATTATCTCGCGCCATTCAATTTTTTGCACCGGGTGTACCACAAGTATATTACGGTGGTTTATTTGCTTGCAAAAATGATATGGAGCTTCTGGCGAGCACGAACGTTGGTCGTGATATTAATCGCCCTTATTTAGATGCCGCTAAAATAGATGAAGCGCTAAATAAGCCGGTAGTAAAAGGATTAATAGCGTTAATTAAAATACGTAATGAACACCCTGCATTTGCTGGTGAATTTACTGCTCAAGGTGGCGAAAATGTATGTTGTTTAATGTGGAAGCTTGAACAACAGTCAATTTCTTTGAGTATTGATTTTACAAGTCGTACCGCACTTATTACACAGGTTAATGGTGCTCAAGAAACCACTTTAAACTTACAAAGTTTATTAGTTTAAATAGCTTTATTTGTTGAAAACCAAAAAGCCAAGCAACTTAAGCTTGGCTTTTTTATCTGCGCTACTAACAGCACTCAGCTACTTGCACCAATATCGAGTGCGTAACCTACTTCGTGTTGTTTTTCTTCTTTAGAAATAAATAAGTTAGCAGCTATTACACCTTTTTCTTGGCTATTTTGATGAATAGTCGTAAGGCGAGGCACAAAACGGGCTGCTTCTTCTATGCCATCAAATCCAACAATACGTATCTCATTCCCTATTTTTATCCCTTGTTTTATTGCTTCTCGCATGGTGGCGAGGGCGATTAAATCACTCATACATATAATCACATCAGGGCGTGGTGAGGCGTTTAATACTTCTTTTGCAGCTATGCTGGCAAAACGCTCGCTACTTTCAGGAATATTCCAAATGCGGTCGTCGGCTACCGTTACATTCGCTTCATTTAACGCACGCTGATAACCTCGTAAGCGTTGGTGAGAAATAGATTGACCCGTTTCAAACTCATGATGTTCGTAAACTCGGCACAATACATTTTCATCGAGTAATCTCAAGCCCAATATTGCCACGTTATCAGTTGCCCTGTGCAAAACATGTTTGGCTATTTCGTAACTGGCTTGTTCGTTGTTTATGTTAATTGATGCGTTGCGGGCAATATCAAAATCCACAGTAACCACATGTTTTTGTACTGTTTTTAGTTGCTCTACCAGTGCTTTATTTCGCGGGCGACCATAACAAATAAAGCCATCAACAAAATCAACAACGTTATTGAGATTGTCGCTATTGCCTGAAAACAATAAAACATTAATGCCGTTTTTTTCAAGCACTGAGGTTACACCACGCATAAAGCTACTGGCGACAGGGTCTGACACCATATATTCCACGCTATCTGGCAGCACTAAAGCAACAATATTAAATGTGCCACTTCGCAAAGATTGCGCCGCTTTATTAGGGCCATAATAACCGAGCTCTTTGCAAGCTTTAAGTATGGCTTCGCGTCGTTTAGCCGAGAGTTGATCAGGGCGATTAAACGCATTTGATACCGTAGCATTAGACACACCTAACTCTTTGGCGATACTTTTTAATGTCCAGCGGGTGGGTTTACTCATCAGCGACTCATTACTACTTAGCAGGAAATTAGTAAATTAACATATTAGGCTGTTTAATATAACAAAAACTGTTGCATTGA
Organism: Pseudoalteromonas sp. US3C1013; assembly: GCF_048401115.1. Taxonomy (GTDB): domain Bacteria; phylum Pseudomonadota; class Gammaproteobacteria; order Enterobacterales; family Alteromonadaceae; genus Pseudoalteromonas; species Pseudoalteromonas undina. The sequence goes on from NZ_CP183076.1 coordinate 326,097, forward strand.
GTTAATGCCGACACTGTTTAGGTGCAATCCCAAAGGTTTGCTTAAATAAACGGCTAAAATGACTGGCGCTATTAAAACCAAGGTCGTAGCACACTTTACTTATAGCTTGGCCTTCTAATAAAAGCGTGCGGGCTTTTTTAAGCCTAAGTTGTTGCTGCCAAAGCGCAGGGCTGGTGCCAAAAGCGAGTTTAAATTGCTGGTAAAACTTACTACGACTCATACAAGTTATTTTGCATAATGTGTCTATGTCGAGTGTGTCGCTTAAATGCTCTTCAATGTATTGCAGTGCATCACTCACGTTACTTTTTAGACGCAGTTTATCGCAGTTGGCCATTAATAAATCGCGGCTTTGTTGTTGCAGTAAACGGGTGATCAATTCGTTTAACGATAAATCAATTAGGTAGTGTCGCTCGGCGCCTTGCTCACTAAATAAATGCACCATTCGCTCTAATAGCTGCTGAGTTTGCGCATTATGTTGGGTATGCACTAAATTAGGGCTGTATTCAAATAAGGTATCACTAGCAAAGTTTTGCTGCATATTAAGCGCATTAGCCACATTGGTTATTTTATCTGTGCTGATTTCAATCGCTAAACAGGTGGTAGGTGAGTTGAGAGTTGCCTGTGGAAAATCAATCAGCACCCCTTGCTCGGGCGCTAATACAAACGATTCGTGGGGTAAAAACGCTTTATGATAATGACTATTCTCAACATGCATAATTTTCTTGCCACTGAGCATGGCACAAAACAGTAATTCGTTTGAATGCAGCGCCACTTTTTGCGCACTTTTATAAGTATCATAAATACTCAGTTCGCTGTTGTCGGCAGCAAAGCTCACTTTGTTTTCAATAAGTACATCAAGTTGTTGGCGTTTTTTATTTAACTGTGACGAATACATAATCAGCCTTTTTAATGATTAAATCGTTTGGACTCACAGACAATTTTTTTGGACTGCTAATCAAGTTTTTAAGCGCTTAATAGTCTAATGTCAATCAATACCGATTAAATATAAAGCAACTAGCTACATTACTCTAACAAGTTGCTGGTATTTCGGCTTAGACTTTTAGCTAACAACAACAAGAGAACACACATATGATTTACGCAAATCCAGGCACAGCAGACGCACTCATCACATTTAAACAGCAGTATGGTAACTATATTGGCGGCGAGTGGGTTGAACCCGTTAATGGTCAATACTTTGAGAATATTAGCCCTGTAAATGGCAAAGTGTTTTGTAAAATTCCCCGCTCTGACAAAGACGATATTAATTTGGCGCTTGATAAAGCGCATGCCGTAAAAACGCAGTGGGGCACAACCTCAGTTACCGAGCGCAGTAATATTTTATTAAAAATTGCTGATCGCATTGAACAAAATCTAGAGCTACTTGCAGTGGCCGAAACATGGGATAACGGTAAAGCCATTCGCGAAACCCTCGCGGCGGATATTCCACTTGCTGCGGACCACTTTCGTTACTTTGCCGGTTGCTTGCGTGCTCAAGATGGCAGTATTGGTGAAATAGACGAAACCACGGTGGCGTATCATTTTCATGAACCATTAGGTGTTGTAGGGCAAATTATTCCGTGGAACTTTCCAATTTTAATGGCTGCATGGAAACTAGCACCTGCACTTGCAGCTGGTAACTGTGTGGTACTTAAACCTGCTGAGCAAACACCCGCCTCAATATTAGTATTAATGGAAATTATTGGTGATTTACTACCCGGCGGCGTGCTAAACGTAGTAAATGGCTTTGGTAAAGAAGCTGGTGAAGCACTGGCAACTAATACGCGTATAGCTAAAATTGCCTTTACAGGCTCAACCCCTGTGGGTTCACATATTTTAAAATGCGCAGCTGAAAATATTATTCCTTCAACGGTAGAACTTGGGGGAAAATCACCTAATATCTTCTTTAACGATGTTATGGAAAAAGACGACTCATACCTAGATAAAGCAATTGAGGGCGCCATTCTTGCCTACTTTAACCAAGGTGAAGTATGTACTTGTCCATCACGCTTGTTCATTCAAGAAGATATTTATGAGCAATTTATAGAACGCATTTTAAAACGTACCAAGCAAATTAAACGCGGTAACCCGCTAGACAGCGAAACCATGGTAGGTGCGCAAGCCTCTAAAGCACAGTTTGATAAAATTTTAAGTTACATTGATATTGGCAAACAAGAAGGTGCTGAAGTACTCAGTGGCGGTCATGTTGAGCAACTTAGCGATGAGCTAAATGGTGGCTATTACATTCAACCTACTTTATTAAAAGGCACTAACGATATGCGCGTGTTCCAAGAAGAAATTTTTGGCCCCGTTATTTCAATGTCGACCTTTAAAGACGAAGCCGAAGCGCTCGAATTGGCTAACAGCTCAGAATTTGGTTTAGGCGCAGGTGTATGGAGCCGTAATATGAACCGCGCTTATCACTTTGGTCGCAAAATAGAAGCCGGTCGCGTATGGACCAACTGTTACCATATGTACCCAGCACACGCTGCGTTTGGCGGTTATAAAAAGTCTGGTATAGGCCGCGAAACGCACAAACTCGCGCTCGATCATTACCAACAAACTAAAAACTTATTAGTAAGTTACAGCGAAGATCCCCTTGGCTTCTTTTAATAAGGCGTTTTAGTTTAAACAAACAACCTATAAGTAATGAAAGCGCTGCATTGTTGTAGCGCTTTGTTTTTTTTAAAACTAATACTGATAGCATTTGATTAGTGGTTAATTATAATAATAAAGAAATGATTTATTAATGAGGCGAAATAAAACCTCAGTGAATCATGCACAAAGAGGGTAATAAGGCGCTGGGTTGAAAAAGTAGATTAAAGGTTCTAGCTCAGGGCTGTTATGGCTAGGTTCAGGCTGTTTGCACAATCTCGCTGCTCGTCACTCGAAGCCGGCTCATTTTCTCCTCTGTGTTTAAAAAGGCTTTAGTGAATTAATCACAAAAAGGATTATGGTGATGTTTGAAACGATTGCGATTTATTCAGGGTTAATAGTCACATTATGGATATTCATTGGTGTTTATGTAGCAAGTCGGTTTTATAAAGGTTACAGCCATTCTAAACAATTTTGTAGTGAATTAGGTGCAACAGGAAGCCCAACTGAAAAACTGTCACCGCTAATTAATAATTATCCTTTAGGTTTTCTATTTTGCTTTTTTGGCTGGTATTTGGCGCAATTGGCTAATGTTTCTATATTGGTTAATATTGCTGGTTGGTTAGTTATAGTGCATGGTATTGGTACCTGGGTTGCGGGTTATTTTCCTATGGATGCTGACCCATTTACTAAACATCCAACTTTTAGCTGCAAGGTACATTCTTGGGCTGGTTTTATTATGTTACTTTCGCTGGTTGTAGCACCAATATTAATAGCTATTAGTCCAACCACAGAAGTTATCTCTCTATACTTTCGTGTTTTTTCAATTGTTTCTGTTATCGCTACAGTTTATTATCTGTTTGCTATGGCTAAAGCAATAAAACCACAAAGTAAACCTGGTACCTATCAACGTATCTCTTATGGTATTCAATTAAGTTGGTTAAGTGTTTTTTCAATAGCATTAATTTAAAACAATCACTAGTGCCTATCATTTGTTTAAACGTTCGGCTTGTCAATCTAAGAAATACATCAGCATTGTGTTGATTTTAGCTCATTATTTGGGCTTATAAATTAAGGAAGACTCATGAATATAAACGATACTAAATTACGTTTTATTTTACTAAGAGGTCCTTTAGGCTGGGGAATTCCTACAGCTATTTTATTTCAATTAATCATGCACCTTACAGGTGAGCAAGATTTTTTTGATGGAATCATTTCATCTTTAATAATATTTCCTTTAGTAGGCATATTATTTGGATACTTTATGTGGCATTCAAAACATAAAAAGAACTAAATAACTGAGAGACCTACCTTAATTACTTGGTTTTTTTGAAAGTTTTTAGCTGTAATTACAAGGAGGTTTGAGTGAAAATTTGTGAAACCCAAAGATTGCTTATTCGGCAGTTTTCAATTGATGATGTGCCGGCATTAAGTAAAATTCTTAGTGACGATGAATTAATGAAATACTCAATTCGTGGTGTGTGCGATGAAGCCGCAACTGGTGAATTTATAAAGTGGTGTTTACAATGCTACGATTCATATGATTTGGGCCCATGGGCACTAATAGATAAAAACAGCGATTTATTGATTGGATTTTGTGGTATTTCCCCACAAAGTGTTGCGGGGAACGAAGAGCCTAATTTAGGGTATCGATTAGCGGTCGATTTTTGGAATAAAGGCTTAGCCTGCGAAGCGGCTAAAAGTGTTTTAAAGTATGTGTTTACTCAAACTACTCATCAATCCGTTGTTGTTATTATTGAACCTGAGCATATTGCGTCATTGAGAGTTGCAAAGAAAATTGGCTTTACAGATTATAGCAATCATGAATTTCACGGTCGTGCCGTACAGTTATATCGATTAACAAAGGCGCAGTGGAATGAATGGACTTCTTTAGATGCTGCTTATGTAGCTACCTAAAGCTCAAGATAGTTAACGTTGGTTTGTTAAAAGGAAATTTTTAATGGATATAGATTCTCACATAGTTCAGCTTGAAAAAAATTACCGAAAGTTATTTAGTGCATCTCATTATTTGGGACTTACGATAGCGATGGCTGTTATTGTTTTGTTGTTAATGTTTTATTTCAGCCCATTGATAGGGCTTGCTTTTTCAGGTTTTGCTGCTTTCTTTTTAAACTTTTTCTATTCACAGTATAGCTTTAGAAAACTCAACGCCCGCATAACACTACTGCAAACCAAAATTGAACTAACGTCTAAGTAAGCTGTTGCTCTAAATTTAAAGCCAGTTCATTTTAAATCTTACTCGTTGTTAGCTGCTTTTAATGTTGTTAAGTTACTGCTATAAAAATAATTTGCTGATACTTATTTGATTTAAGGTATTTTTAGTTCCACCAAATGAGTTTACAGTAATTATATAACCTAATTTAAAATGGATTTTCATGAACATAAAAACAAAAATAGTTAGCCGTACTTTATTGAGTGCTTTATTAATTACGCCTACCTTGAGCATGGCAGAATTAGCAGTTACTCCTCAAACACCAGAGCAATGGCGCAGTGTTACTGATCGTGATATTGAAGCTGCTTACAGTATTTCGGCAAAAAACCACCCCGGTATGTTTGATGTTAACAACCCAGTCTTTCCTGAGCTATTAAAGCAAGCAAAAGCAGAAGCACTTGCACTGTCTGCTAAAGCGAGCGGGCCACAGGTTCATGTTGCGGCAATTGCGCGTTTTAGTACTGTGCTACAAGATGGTCATGCAGGTGTGTTTTCAAGCGTTGAACGACCTGCTCGTCGTTGGCCTGGTTTTAGTGCCGTTTGGCGGGGTGATGCATTAAAAGTGTATTACAGTGAAACAGATAATATAAATAAAGGTGATGTGATAAGTGGATGCGATGGGCAAAGTACCGAGACGTTAATGCGACAAAGAGTGTTTAAATTTCATGGACAGGTTACACAACCTGGGCATTGGTGGCAGCAAGGTTGGCGGTTACTAATTGATGAGGGCAACCCATTTTTAACACCTCTAAAAGAATGTCAATTTATTAAAGCTAATGGGCAAGCTTACAGTAAAACCCTTGATTGGTCTGTTCGGCCAAAGAGTGTAAGTAAGCATTTAACACATGCTTATAATGGGGATGAGCTTACAACCGATTTAACTTGGCCTGCGCAAAACATAGCGTGGATTGCTATGCCCAGTTTTGCAAATAACGATAAGCAAACTCATGATTACAATAACCTGTATAAGAAAGTGGCGAGTCAACGTACTAAGTTACTCAGTGCAAAAACGGTGGTTTTAGATCTTCGTCATAACCAAGGTGGTTCGTCGTATTGGAGCTTAAAGCTTGCAAAAGCGTTGTGGGGTGAGCAAGTTGTTGAACAAAAAATGGATAACTACTCAAAAAATAGCCGAGTTTGGTGGAGAGCGTCAAAAGATAATACTAGCCATGTTAAATCATTAATTGAAGTGTTGAAAGATCAACCTAAAGCACAAAAAGAGTTTAAAGAAATAGCTGCAGGTATGGCGCAGTCACTTGAAAATAATAAGCTATTTTACATCGAAGAGCCGCAAAGTAAACCAAACCAAAGCGATAGCACGGTGCCAGAGAGTGACTTTAAAACACAGGTTTTTGTTATTGTGCCGCCACAGTGTGCAAGTGCGTGTCTTGATGCCATTGATGTATTTAAGCAGTTTTCAAACACTCAGTTATTTGGCGCGCCAAGCAGTGCTGACTCACTGTATATGGATGTTCGATTAGCTGAGTTACCCTCAGGTTTAGGTAAAGTGATAGTGCCTAATAAAGTGTATGTGAATAGAGCAAGAGGAAAGGGCGATTATTATAAACCCGATATTGCCTATAACGATATTGATTGGACAACCGATAAGCTATTAGAAAAAATTAAACAGTTATAAAAAAAGCCGCTCAATGAGCGGCTTTGACTGTTTAATTACTTAGGTTTATTAAAAGGTATAGCGTGCGCCAATTGCGTAGCGTGGACCATACTGGCGAGCAAATAAGAATTGCTCTTCGTAACGGCCATAGCCTTGCTCGGTTTCATTATTAAGGTTAATACCTTCAAAGAATACCGTCACATTTTCATTAACGTCATAATTTACGCTCATATCCCATTGGCCATATGATTTAGCATATTGTGGTGGTGCATCAGCAGAACCTTGCGCTTGCCCTACACCAATTAAATATGCATCACGCCAAGCATAAGTAACTTTTACAGATAAACCTTCTTTTTCGTAAAACGCTTGGAAATTAGCTGAATCACTTAAGCCGGTTAATGGAGCTTGTTGGTCTAGGCTGTCTGTATCAAATTCAACATCGCCGTCAACAAACGTTGCATTTACACCGACACCAAAACCTGTCTCGCCAATTAAGTGCTGTACTGCCACTTCAAAACCATCGACTGATTTGCTATCGGTATTTTGTGGTTGGCTAATGTTCCAAGTAATAAGTGGATCATTACTATTTGGTTCAATTTGTCCGTTGGCATTGCCATCACCATTTGCAAGCATTTGCGCAAAAATAGCATCGGTTGTTGCTTGATCACCACGAGCTTCAATATCACTAACCGCTTGTAAATAGCGTGGGCCATTTAAAATATCATGTAAGCCTTCAATGGTGGTTGGAGTAATGGTGGTTTGAATAAAGTTATCAACGTCCTTTTTAAAGTAACCTATAGATGCATAACTGCCCTCTGCGTAGTAATACTCTAATGATAAATCAAGGTTTGTTGATTCAAACGGCAATAATCCTGTATTACCTTGGCTACCTACTCGTGACCCCGGTTTTGGGCTGCCTGTTAGGTTACGACCACCAGCTAAATCACCTAATGGAGCGCGCGACATAGTTTTACCCCATGATACGCGAGCAATTAAGTCATCAGTTACGTCAACACTTAGGTCTATTGATGGTAGTAAAATATCGTAACTGCCTTCTTGAACTAAGAAGTTGTCATCGCCGCCAGCTTCATATTGAGTGATCCACTCTGAAGCACTGATCCAATTTACTTGTTGCTCTACTCGTTGACGAACAGAGCTACTTACATCGGTTTCTTCATAGCGTAGACCTGCATTTACTTTTATGTAGTAATTGCTAACTTCAAACTCCCAACGCGATTGAACATAGATACTGTTGGTAATTTCTTCAACAGCGCTTTGACTGTCAATACCATCAAGGTAGGCATTAGGTGCATAGGCATCGCCACCAGTTACATCAGCTGTAAGGTATGCCATTTGTCTTGCTACGGCTTCATCAAAATCAAAGCTATAGTAATAGTTAGGTTGTAAATCGTTACCACCACCGGCAAATTGGTCTAATAGTCCTGAAGTGTCATTAAGGGTAAACATGCCATCCGGGAATATCTCGGTGTAAGAAGGGTTAAAACCAGGGCCGCCAACTAAGCCACTCCATGCTTCATAACCACCAGTATTTTGCTCTGTACGCGAACCACCAAACTTAACTTCAATTAAACCAATGTCAAAACTATCGTTTATCCATGTTGTATGTAATTGAAGTTGCTCAATATTGGATTCTCCCGGTGAGTGAATAAACTGGCTAAAGTTTGAATCAATTTCACCAGGGCTTAATACGCTGGTACCGTTTTTCCAATTAACTTGCGCATGTGGAATTTCGCCAGTGCGATAATCATAAATTTTATTTACAAGCTGATCAGAACCTAAAATAACTTGCCCATCACTACCAAGACCTTTGTCTGCGCCGTTATCCGTTTCGTTTTTAGAGTCATGGTAGTCAAGCTCAACTTGCCATGTTTCATTAATTTGCCAATCTAAATTTAAGCCGATAGAACGAGCTTTAACTTCAGTGGTGTTTTTACTCGAGGTAAATGACGCATCGTTACCACTTATATCTGCATAAATTGCTGTGCCATTTTCATCTAACTCGTAGCCGTTGATGTTACTACCAAAGTCGTTCCAAATACCCCAGCCGAGAGTTTCTGAGCCTGTTGTAGCCTCACTTGCTGTATAATCAAGGGTTGCTACAAAATTATCTGTGGGTGCAAATTGCAGTGTGATTTGCCCATTAGTACGCTCGCGTTGTAAATCTTCAATTGCGTAGTTCATGTCTTTTGCAAAAAAGTGATTACCTTCACGATTTCCTTGCGCATCTACTGCGCGTGGATCAATAAAATCACCTTCTGCAAGAGTAGGTAAGTCGACATTAGCTTGCCAACCTTGAATATTGGCGCTTTGCTTTTGAAAGTCGCGTTCTTGATGCGAAAAAGAAAAACCAATACCAAACATTTCATCGCTAAAGGTATTACTATAAATAGCTGATACTTCCGGAGTTACATTGCTACCCGCTTCATTTGATGAATCATGAATAGCTTTAGCTGTTGCCGAAAAATGCTGGCCAGGTCTTTGTAAAGGTCGAGTTGTTGAAATGTTAACCGTCGCACCTAAGCCACCACTGGGCACATCAGCACGAGCAGTTTTAAATACTTCTAAGGCACTAACACCTTCTGAGGCAATGTTTTCCAGATTATACGAACGTGAGTTACCCGTTCCAGGCATTTGGCGACCATTAAGTGTTACCAAGTTAAATGATGGGCCAAAACCACGCACTGTAATTTGGCTACCTTCACCGTTTGCACGACTCACCGATACACCCGTAATACGCTGTAGTGACTCTGCTAAGTTAGTATCGGGGAATTTACCCATTTCTTCAGCAGAAATAGCATCGACTACCCCAGATGCATCGCGTTTCATATCCATAGAGCGGATTAATGAACCACGAATACCTTTAACTTGTATTACTTCGATTTCAGGTTCAACAGTATTTTGTTCTGCTGCATGAGCGATATTAAGCGTGCTTGCAGTGATGATAAGTGACACAGAAGCCGCTAATTGGCTTTTTTTAAAATTAAATGTGTTCATAATTGCTCTGCTTTTAACTAAATTTTACGATAAGTAGGTGCATATATGCACCTACCATTAAGTGATTTTTAATTATGGAACGCCAATGAAAGCGTTATCTACACGATAAACGGCGCCTTCACCTGTGTCCCAAGCTGGGAAAATCATCACTACATCTAACGCACTAACATCTAAACCTGCACCCGCTAAATCAGCAAGGGTAAAGGTATATGTTTGCCATTCACCAACAGTAGGTTCTATACCTTCAATGCTGTCAGTTAGTGGAATTTCGACAGCTGAGCTACCGTTATCAGACTCCACTTTGAAAGTCCAAACTGAATCAAGATTATTTGGTTTTGAAATCACCTTTAACTCAAACGCTATTACACCGTTTTCTAATATTGAAGTAGCATCGAATGCTTCACCGCTTCCGCCTGCAGCTGTACGGCTATTAAAGCCCATTACTGTTGCTGTTGCGCCAATAGTAAACTCAGCAGTTAAACCGTGCTCTTCATCATCTACTACCTCAACAGGCGTTGAGCCACCGCAGCAATCCCACATTGGCCAATTTAGGTTCTGTTCATCACTGAAAAGGTCGACTTTTGGTAAGTCGCCTTCAATAGCCACATTGGTAATTAAGTATTCTGCGCCTTCACCTGTTTGCCATGCTGGGAATACCATTAAAACATCAATGGCACTTAAATCTAAACCTCTTTCTTGTAGTAAAGAAAGCGGGAATGTATAGGTTTGCCATTGGCCTGTAACCGGTGTTACGCCTTCAGTACTATCGCTAAGGGCTACATCGCCTGTATTAGGACCACCATCACCCGCTTCGGCTTTTAATAACCAAGTAGTTGAAGATGTTGGAGGTGTTACTACTTTCATATCAAATGATACACGGCCATTTAAATCAAGCAATAAAGAAGCGTCAAATGGCGACGATGACCCTGCAAAGCCATCAGGAAAATGACCGCCACGGGTAGAGAAACCAAGTACCGTACCGTTATTATCGTTAATGTTAAACTTAATTACGTCGCCTTTGTCAGCATCGGTAATGGTTTCTGGTGTGGTTCCGCCACAACAATCCCAAGCGATCCAGTTTGCGTTTAATGTGCCATTAAATATATCAAGGTTTCTTGCAACACCATCACTTGGTGGAGTAGGTACAGGGGCTTTACCTTCAACGAGTGCATCTTCTAGGCTATCGTAACCTGGGCGGACTGTTTCACAGCCTTTACCTGTGGTTGGGTTAGAGGCACATTCGTAAACACGCACGTAATCAATCTCAAAGCTTTGACCTTCTGCAAATGCTGCAGCGTCAACGCCTAAGTTATTTACGTTTTCAGGCCAATCACCACCAACGGCATTGTTTAAAATAAGGTAAAAGTCCTTATCAAATGGTGCTGTATCCCAATGCGTTGTTAGCTCGCCGCTACCTTGTTCAAAGTATTCAGCAAACCAACCTTTATGCTTTAAGCCAACAGGTTCATCTTTTGAATTGTAACGAACTTCAGAACGACGTTGTGTGGCGTATAAATAGCCATCTACGTACCAGCGAATTTCGCCTTCTTGCCATTCAATCGCGTAAGTATGAAAATCTTCTGCAGGATTCATCCCTTCAGGGAATGTATACGCTTTACCTGAACTTGAGTTATTTGGCCATTCGCGACCATAATGAAGTGTGCCATGAATATTAGCTTCAACGGTGCCATCTTCAGCAACTGTTTTTAAATTTACCGCTTCTAAAATATCAATTTCGCCAGAGCGCGGCCAAGTACCATATTCTTCATCAGTTGGCATCATCCAAAAAGCTGGCCAGCTACCTTGACCCGAAGGCAACTTTGCACGCATTTCAAAACGACCATAAGTAAAATCAGCGTTGTAACGGGTGTTTAAACGGGCTGATGTGTATGGTTTTTCTGCGCCTTCTTCAGCAGGTAAGGCGACTATGTTTAGTACACCGTCTTTTATAAAGGCGTTTTCTTCACTGTCGGTGTAACATTGTTTTTCGTTGTTACCACCACCAGCGCAGTTTAATTCAAAGTTCCACTTGTTTGTATCAATGCTTGTGCCATCAAATTCATCACTCCAAACCATTTGCCAATCTGAAACTGGCTGGGCAGGATCTACTTTTTCAAAATTGGATGTTGTTGCAGCATCGCCGCCACAGCCAGCCAAAGTTGCTAATGAGATAGCAGCCAAAAGGCGAGTAATGCGTGTTGTTTCAATGTTCATAACTGAACCCCGTTCAACTGATTATTGTCAGAATATAGTGTATTTGTTGATTTTTCATTTTTGTAAGCGCTTACATTTTTATGTGTGATAAATGTAAGCGCTTACAAATAATATGGGGGATTTTTAACTGGGTCAAGAATTTGTTTAAATAATTTACAATTGATTTACTTTTAACAGGGTGTTTTTGTTAACAGGAACGGTTAAACGCCCAAGTAATGTTATAAATAAAGGTTTAAAAGGTGTACATGGGCGTTTTCATTAGCCGTATTGCTATTTTTTAAATGGCATTATTAACAATTGCCACAAGGATGAATTTTGTTCGGGGTTTGGTTCTTGGCTCAAACCAAGTGCAATACGTTTATCAGGCTGGTTTGCCTGTGATTTATAGCTGCCAAAAAGTCTATCCCACCAAGTAACACTAAACCCAAAGTTACTGTTTGTTTCTTCGGGGTTTTGGCTGTGATGTATGCGGTGCAGCGCTTGGGTGATCAGGATTAAACGCAGTGGTTTTTCTATTGCGTTTGGCAAGCGAATATTTGCGTGGTTAAACAGTGCTAACCCATTGAGTGTTATTTCAAATATAAGTACTGCAATGGCGGGCATGCCAAGAGCAGTTATGGCGGCAAGCTTTATCAATATGCTAAGACCTATTTCAATAGGGTGAAAGCGCAGCCCAGTGCTTGTATCTACGTGCGCATCAGCATGGTGAACACGGTGTAAACGCCATAAAATTGGAATTTTATGAAATAACCTGTGTTGCCAATAAATCAGTATATCTAGCAACAGCAGACTAAGTATAATTGCTACTGAAAGAGGCATAGTTAGTTGATTAAACACACCGATACTATGTTCTTGGTTATAAAGCGCGGCGGCGGTTAACCCTAAAGGAACCGCTAACCGAGCAATCACTGAAGAGGTAAATACAAGACCAAAATTCGCAACCCAACGTTTAGTGGCTTTTATGGGCGATTGCCGTGCAGGGGCTTGCCACTCAAGCAGCATCATTATGACTAAAATACTTACAAAACATCCAAGCCGCCACCATAATTCGTTATCCATTGATAGCCTCCGTTTTACTGATATTAGCTTCTAGTTGTTTTAATGTGTGATAACCGCCATAAATACGGGTGAAAATCGTTATGGCGCAAGCTGCAGCAAATAAGCTGGCCATTATGGCAAAGTGCTGCGGCCAAATACAAAAGGCAACAAATAAGGCAATGGTTTCTGTGCCTTCGGTTAAGCCATTTAAGTAGTAAAAACTTTTATATTTAAATTGTAGTTTGTCGAGTTTAAATTTTTCAGCGGCAATCGCAAAGGCCAAAAAGCTGGAACCGGTACCTATAAAAGTAGCCAGTAAAATAGCACCTGCAATGGCATTTTGTGCTGGATTAGCCAAAATAAAGCCCAGTGGAATCGCTGCGTAAAATAAAAAGTCGAGAGTAATATCTAAAAACCCACCCGCGCTAGAACTTTGATTAGCATAGCGGGCTAATGCGCCATCCAGTCCATCTAAAATTCTATTCAACGCAATGGCGATTAATGCGCCATACCACATTTCAAAGGCAAGTAAAGGCACGGCAAACATACCCACTAAAAAACCAAAAACAGTGAGTTGATTAGCTGTAATGCCGCTTTTATTAATGAGCATAACAACCGGTGTTAGTAGTGGCTTTATAATGGGGGTAACAAATTTATCTAACATACGTATTGCCTTGAATATGAGTCAGGTTTTAAGCATCAGTGCCTAAAGTAATCACTTTGCCAGCTGTTGCCTCCGCGTCACTGTGGTCGTGCGTAACCATAATGGCAGGCAATTTATGCTCGCGTATTTGACTAAACACCAGTTCGCGGGTATCAACACGCAATTGGGTGTCGAGTTTACTAAAAGGCTCGTCGAGTAAAATAGCTTTAGGTTCGCTGAGCAACATGCGTAGCAGTGCAACACGCGCTTGCTGCCCACCAGATAGGCTGTCGGGATGGCGGGCTGCCAATCCTGTTAAGCCAACTTGTTCTAGAGCGTGGTCTATTTTTTCAAGACGCTGCTTTTTATTGCCTTTGGGCATAGCAAAGGCAATATTTCCTGCCACTGTTAAATGCGAAAACAATAAAGCGTCTTGGTAGAGCACCCCAATATGGCGTAAATGCGGGGGTGTGTTATCTATATTTTGATCATTTAGCCATACTTCGCCTTGTGCCCTAAAGTCTTTGGGCAAACAGCCTGTAAGCCAATTTAATAAGCTTGACTTGCCACTGCCCGATGGCCCCATAATGGTGAGTATTTCGCCGCCATTTACTTGCTCGTTTAAGCTTAGTAACAGCTCGCCTTGACGGTAAAGCTGACAATCTTTGATGTGTAATGATGACTGCATTAAATAGCCTTAATGGTTTTATAGTTAAGCGCGCGCTTTAAAAAAGTATTTAGGTAACACCCATGCCACACCAAAACCAATTAGCGGTAATGCCATTTGTAAAATGGCGTAAACTGCACTGGTGCGTCTGCTTGCGCCATTAGCAAGGGTTACGGCTTCGGTGGTAATGGTACTTATACGCCCGCCACTGGCTAAAAGTGTAGATAAATATTGGCCAAAACTAATCGCCAGTCCAAGCGCTATCGCGATTAAAATAGGGGCGAATAGTTGTGGCAATTTAACCTGTAAAAACACCTTGCAGGGACTTGCCCCCAAGCTTGCGGCAACGCGCGCTAATCGAGGGTCTAAACGCCTGTAACTATCGGCAATAGATAAAAAAACATACGGTAAAACAAATAAAACGTGCACAAATATCACATTAAAAAAGGCATGCTGGCTATTGAGCAGTTGTTGTAACCACACAATACCAAATAAAAACGCAATACTGGGCACTAATAAAGGAAGATAAATAATTAACTGTGTCCATTTCGACATGGGTTTCGTGTTTAACTGCTCGGCTTCTAAGCACAGCAATACCATAGTGATAGCAAACAGCGTACTTATTACCCCTATTATTAAGGTATTAAACAAGGGAGTATGTATTTGTGTAAATGCATGTTGAAAATGCAGAAATACCACGCTTGAGGGCACGGTATCCGGAAAACGCCAATAGCCCGCTATTGACCACATCACTAACCCAATTAGCGCAGCAACAATAAAAATTAAAATTAGACTCGTGAAAACATGAGTAAATGTGCAGATCAATTGATGTGCATACTGGCGGCGGCCATTAATAAGTGATTGCTTAAAAACTAGAGCAATGATTTTTTCAAGCAATAGCCACGTTAAGAGTAGTCCAACAGTGACCGCTAATTGTAACAGGGCACCCGCCGAGGCTTTTATTCGCAGGTTTAAATCTACATCGTTAAACCAGTGCATTATAGCAACGGCTAAAGTGGGAGGGGTATTTGGGCCAAGAATGAGTGGCATTTCAACGCTGGCGCTGGCATAAGCAAGTACTGCAAAAATAGGTAAACGTAACAGTGGGTATAAACTGGGTAGCACCACTTTAAAAAACGCCACCATAGGGTAATAACCTAAATTAACCGCAATTTGATGCTGCATTCGTAGCTTTTTGCCAAGTTCAGGCTGCGCTAAAATACCCAATGCAATGAGTAATAAAAAAGGCAGCTCTTTAAGTACAAGCCCAATAATAATGCTCCAGCCAAAAGCGTCATAAGGTAATGAGCCCTCAGGTGCTAATTGCCAGCCCGTTAACCAAGGCGAAAATAAGCGCGTAAATAATCCCGATGGCGCGATTAAAAAACTGACCGCAATTGCCGCTGCAGCGTGGGGAATAACCAGTATGGGACTCAATACGTATTCAATTCGTTTTAGCCATACACTATTAAAAAATGCAGCCAGCATAATAATCATGAGCGCAAACGCTATTAATGTACTAATTAGTCCAGTGCGTATGCTCAGGCCTATCATTTGTGAAAGCCCCGGTGTATCCCATAAAACATTAAACCCAGCCAAACTCATGTTGGTTTTATTCAAGGCAGGCGCCCAGCCAAAGGCAGGCAACATTACTCCCATTAGGCCGCCTAATACAGGTATTGTTAACAGTGCCAGCAAACAGTAAGGGGTTACTTTGACTAGGCGTGAGAATAAATCAGCTGAATGGAGTACCTTACTCATTGGCTTGTTCCATAACGGGTTTCCCAGCCAGTACTAATTGCCTCCACCCAGCTCGGATGTGGCTCACTGAGTGTACGTTTAACACTATTTAGAGGCAGTGCGCTAGGATGCGGCTGTACGGTTTTAAATAAGCCCTGCTGCTCTGCGCTTAAGCTGGTTTGAATTAATACCGTTTTGTCACCCCATATAGTAGTTTTTTGTTTATGCGCTTGCGCTGCGGGGCTTAATAAAAAGTCAGCCACTAATTGCGCACTTTGCTGGTGGCTTGCATTATAAGGAATAGCGACAAAGTGAGTGTTACTTAAGCTGCCATCGGCCATTGCATAACTTCTTATACTTTTTGGTAAATCATAGCGCTTTACCGCAGCCGGTACTTCTGGTGCCGAAAAAGTAAAGCCAATACTAAGCTCGGTATCGTCTATTAAGCGGCGCATTTGTACACCGCTTTGCATGAAGTATTCGCCATTGCGCCACAGATTAGGGTGCAATTTATTTAGAAACGTCCACAACGGATCAAGTACTTGGGCTGTGTTTTTATCATTAGCTGGTTGATATAGTTTTGCTTGTAGCATTGCATCGCTATGTTGGTGTAATACCACTAATGCATATTTTAAAAAGCTCATCCCTAAAAAGTCATGGGGTTTGGGGTAACTAAATCGGCCTGGGTTTGCTTTACTCCAGCTCAATAACTTATTAAGGGTTTGAGGAGGAGAGCTCGTTGCTAGCGTATCGTAATAAAAAGTCAGTGATGCCTGCCCCCAAGGGGCTTCCATTCCTTGAGTGGGTAAACCAAAATCAAACAACACGCTGGGATTGTTTTCTGGATTGGTGTAAATAAAATTAGGCAATTTATCAGCCCAGTCTTTTAGTAAAAGCCCGTGTTTACTCATAGCTGCAAAGTTAGCGCCATTGATCCAAATTAAATCGACACTGCCTTGAGTGTGATTATTTGCTGATTTTTCAGCGAGTACGCGGCTAACGGCCTCGCTGGTGTCGCTAAGCTTTACATGCACTAACTCAATGTTATATTTAGCTTTTACTTGCTCAGCCGCCCACTGAATATAGGCATTTATTTGCGCATCACCGCCCCAAGCATAAAAATATACGCTTTGGTCTTTACCTAACTTTTCAACTTGCTGCCAACGGCTTTGTAATTGTGTACTTGCTAGGCTTTTAAAACTAATAATAAGGCAAATACAAAACGCGACACAACATAAGCTGTATCGCGATAATGTTTGCCAAAATTTATTGGCGAGCATTTAAATCCCAGTTGTAGTCTAAAAACTTAACTTTCATGTTGTTATTTTTAAGTGCTTTTTGCTGAGCGGGTGTCAGCTTTAGTGCTTTAGGGTATTGCATAAAAAACTGCTGTAGCGTATTTGCGCCTTTAAAGCCTTGTTCAAAATCATCGCCGTACCACTTAAATATTGAAGACATAGTTAGCGTGTTATCTTGCGCTATATTTCGAGTCATGTCTGATAAAAAACGCATCGTTTGCTCTTGCAATTGGCTTTCTAAATCAGTGGCTGTGTAGGCTTCTTCACGTAGTGCTGGGCAGCCAATACTGGCGCAATTTACAGCAAAGTGAATACGTGGGTCGTTGTACTTACCACTGCCACGAATTAAATTATGTTCTATATCATCAAGGCTGCGAGTTTTATCAAGTAATGGCACAAACTCTTTGCTCCACGGTGAGCTAAAAAAACTGCCTAAATCTTTAATTGATTTAAGATCTGGGTATTTTGTTAATATCAGCTCAACAGTAAAGGCGTTATACGCGTTGATTAAAAACGCCAGCTGCTTAGGTTTTTCCCATGTATCAAACTCATTTTGCGTAACAGCCGATAACGAATCTAAATAAGCTTTAAGTTCGCTGCGCTTAGCTTTTATTGCTGAGTAATTAACCTCAGTGCTGTGACCATGATTAATAGCTACAACATGCTTGTTTAATAATGCATTCCAGCTGTCATGCATATTTTGAGCTTTGCTTGCAAACGATGTTGCAAGCAAAGCAGACCCTAATAATAGCGCTTTTAAAGGTGTTTTAAACATATTAGCCTCTGCGCCAGGCGTGGTATTTTTCCAGCAAGTTAAGTACCTTTTCAGGAGCATGAGCACGTTTCCATTCGCCCGCCACATATTTGTTACCTTCAGCCCATGTTGGGTAGCTGTGAATGGTGCCCAATATTTTATTAAGTCCTAAACCGTGTTTCATGGCTAATACAAACTCAGCAATTAAATCGCCAGCGTGTTCAGATACCACAGTGACACCGAGGATTTTGTCTTTACCTTTAGGGGTGATCACTTTAATAAAACCATTGTTAGCGCTTTCGGTAATGGCGCGATCTAGCTCTTCAAATTCAAAGCGGGTGATTTCATAGTCTATGCCTTTTTCAATCGCTTCTTGTTCATTTATGCCCATCCGTGCTACTTCAGGGTCAATAAATGTGGTCCACGGAATGACACGGTAATCCACTTTAAACTTTTTAAGATTACCAAATAAGCCATTTACAGCAGCATACCAACCTTGGTGAGCGGCTACGTGTGTAAACTGATACGGTCCTACAATATCGCCAGCGGCAAAAATATTAGGATAGAGTGTTTCAAGGTACTCATTTGTGACTACAGTGCGGCTCGTTTCAATACCTAGTTCTTCAAGGCCGTAACCTTTAAGACGAGCGGTTCGGCCAACAGCACATAGTAGCTCATCGTATTCAATATCGATTTCGTTGTCGTTATGTTTTACCACAATGAATTTTTTGCCATCGCGCTCTTCACAGCGCAGTGCCTGATGCGAGGTTAAAATGTTTACGCCGCTTTGCGTTAGCGCTTCGTGAGCAAATTTAGACACCTCTAAGTCTTCTTTGATCATAATGCGTTCAGCCATTTCAATTTGCGTAACGCTTGAGCCTAAACGGGCAAAACTTTGTGCAAGTTCGCTACCAATTGGACCACCGCCAAGTACAACAAGCTTTTTAGGGGCTTCTTCAAGCTCAGCAAATTTGCTCCATAACGTATCACTGGTTACATAGCCGGTTTCTTCAATACCCGGAAGTGGCGGTACAAATGGGCGTGCGCCAGTGGCAATAACAATAGTGCGGGCAGTGAGTGTTTGCGTGCCGCCATCATTTAAGTTAATTTCCACCGTCCACGGGTCGATAAGTTTGGCGTAGCCTTTAATTACTTCTACGCCTAAGTTTGTGTAGCGCTCAACACTGTCGTGTGGGGCTATATCGGCAATCACTTGCTGTACACGTGCCATTATTTTTTTAAACGAAAACTGCGGTGTCGTGCTTTGTAGCCCATATTTTTCAGCTTGGCGCATTTGCTGGGCTACTTTTGCACTTTTAATAATAGCTTTACTAGGTACACAGCCAGTGTTTAAGCAGTCGCCGCCCATTTCGCCGGCTTCAATTAGGGTTACTTTGGCTTTAACCGCTGCTGCAATATAGCTTGTCACTAAGCCGCCCGCGCCCGCACCAATAACAATCATGTTGCGGTCGAACTTTTTAGGTTTAGTGTAGTTTTTATAAACACGGCGCTTTTTTATTGCATTTATTAGGCTTTTTGCAATTAACGGGAATACCCCTAATAACGCAAACGATAAAATTAAATCCAGCGATAAAATGCCAGATAAGCTCTCTATTTGCGCAAGTTGCGTACCTGCGTTTACAAATACAAAGGTACCCGCCAGCATCCCGATTTGGCTTACCCAGTAAAAAGTCCATGACTTAATAGCAGTTAAACCCATTAATAAATTAATTAAAAAGAACGGAAAAACAGGCACTAAGCGCAGTGTAAATAAGTAAAATGCGCCTTCTTTTTCAACCCCAGTATCTATAGCGGCTAAGCGTTCAGGAAAGCGTTTTTTTATGGTATCGCGTAATAAATAACGTGACACTAAAAACGCCAACGTAGCACCAATGCTTGAGGCAAACGAGGCAACTAATAGCCCTTGAGCCAAACCAAATAAAGCACCTGCGGCTAGCGTTAAAATAGCTGCACCGGGCAGTGATAATGCAGTCACTAATATATAAAGTAAAAAGAACCCTCCGATCACCAAAAGCGGTGATTGAGCTTTGTACTGATCAAATTGCGCCATTGATCCTTTTAGCCCGTCGAGGGTAAGGAGCTGGTTTAGGTCATAAAAAAAGAATAAACCGACACCTATCGCCGCCAGTAATAACAAACTTAGTTTTTTTAACATGCTATCTCTCAAACGGTTTAAAAGTTATGGGTAAGCGTGAGCTTAGCGTTAATTGGTAATTCTGGGAACGCGAGTGTCGCGCCAAAATAGCCACCCTCAAATACAGGGCGCCAGTTTTGCTGATCGGTAATATTATTTACATCAAGCCTCAATTTAGTTGCTGAGGTAAACGCATAGCTGGTATTAACATTTAAGGTGTGCTGATCGCGAATGTATACGGTAGCCAAAAAATCCAATGGGTAGCTTTTAGTATACAGGGCAGAAAATCCAGCTTGC
Source organism: Pseudoalteromonas sp. US3C1013 (assembly GCF_048401115.1). Taxonomy (GTDB): domain Bacteria; phylum Pseudomonadota; class Gammaproteobacteria; order Enterobacterales; family Alteromonadaceae; genus Pseudoalteromonas; species Pseudoalteromonas undina. The sequence continues at coordinate 346,358 of NZ_CP183076.1, forward strand.
CACTGAGAAGTAATTGTATAGTTAGCGTTTAAGCTTAACGATTGCTCTGGGATCCCTTGTACTTGACGCTTTGAGGGAGCAAAAGCTGTGTAACTTGGTGCGCCAATGCTGTTACCCGCAATAATATCGGGACGCGAATTATCAAACGCATCGGCTATTTGAGCTGAGTCTTGGCCTGTCGCAGAGTTATCATAACGGGCATCAATGTAACTGTAGCCTGCGCTTACCCAGTAAGGGTAAGCGTCGTAAAATACTTGGCTTTCGAATCCGGTTGTACGAATACCAGTATTGCTACCATCGCGATTACGTAAGCTGCGGCGTTGGCTAAATACAGCAGCATCTGCATACCAGTCGCTTTGTGTTGGCGCATATTTCACGCCAAACTCGACTAAAGTATTTTCCGTAGCAAAATTTTGTCCGCTAATTGTATTGTCACCACCTAACGTATTACCGCCGGCCATGCTGTTAGAGGTGGCTTCGTTATAACTTGCTGCCGCATAAGTGGTTAAATCGTCATTAACTGAGTAATTAACGCTCAGCTGCGCTGATTGCAGTGTATCATTTATGCCATCACTAGCGGCTATTTGACCTTGAGGTGCAATCGGGTCGTGTGCTTCTACATCATAGTAATCAACACGATAGCCAGCACTGGTGCGTAAGCTGTCAGTCCATTGTGAGTCTTGTTGAATGGCAATGCCGGTTTGCCAAGAGCGTGAGTCTGTAGTGTCTGATAAATTAAAATCACCACTGCCATCATTATTAATATCGTACTGACCACCAGGGGACACATATACACCGGGGCGTAGCTCTACCAAACGTGCCTTTTGTGCATCAGTTAATGGAATGCGGCGGTTTGAAAGTGGGCCGGTTAAATCAATAGGTGTGTCGGCTTCAGTAGTAAATTGGCTGTAACCCAATACTTTATTATAACGAACATCAACGGCGAATAAGGTTTGCTGCTCATCGCTCCATTGATAGGTGAGTTCAGTGCGGTTTTGTGCGGTATCGGCGCCATCAATTATTTCAACAAAACTATTTTGTGCTATTTCTTCGCGCTGCAAATGTTGAAAGTAAGTAATGTTTTTAATCGACATTACATCAGACAGTGCGCGCTTATAAATACTGTGAACTAAATAAGTGGTTGCTTGATTGAGATTATCAGGATCGGTAAGCACACGGCTGGTGTCTATTTTGACTTGTCCTGTAGGCGATATAATAGAGCCTGCGCCAGGCACTGTGCTGCCATTCGCTTGTAACCCTTGACCAGTAATATAAAGATTATGATCGATAAGCGCTTGGGTAGGGCGGTTTATACCAGCGTTATCGGTAAATTCTGTTTGGTACAGTTCAAAGTTAATGTCCCAACTGCTTTTATCATCCGGTAAAATTTTTAATGCCGCAAACAAGCTATCACTTTGTGTGGCTGAATAGTCATAATAACTACCCTGATCAATATGCTCATAGCTAACACGTAAGCCAATTTTATCCTCAACAATCGGTGCGTTATAATCTACTTGGGCACTATACTTATCCCAACTGCCTGCAGACAACTTCACATTTCCTTTGCGCTGATCAGTTGACGCTGTTTTAGAGTGCAAGTTTACAAAGCCACCGTTACGTTGGCTTGAACCAAACAGCACAGGCGGTGCACCTTTAACTACGTCTATCTGTTCTATCGCATTAAACGACAACGGCACACCAAAACCATTATTACCCGCTTGGCGTCGAGTACCATCTTGAAATAACTCACCTAACTGGCCGCGGATCGTCGGTAAACTTGGTGCACCAAAACCACTTGCAGCGTATGTATTAGGGCTTACTGCCAGAACATCGTGCAATGTTGTTATGTTAAGTTGCTCAATTAACTCTTTAGAAATAGGGGTCACAGAGCGGGCTATGTCTTGCAAAGCCAGGTTGTCGCCAAAAGGACCGTTTACTGTGGTGTTTTTAATAGAGAGGTTTTTAGATTTAAGTGCTTGACCTGCCACCTCAATTCGCTCAATGGGGTCAGAGCTAGTTGTTTCATTAGCCTGAGCAGCTAAAGCTACATTTAATAGTGGGGCGAGGGTTAAAGCTAAATACGTGTATTTCAAATCGTGTTTCTCTATTGTTATATGTTGATGTACACAAAAGACCAAGACAGATAAAAATATCTTTCAATCAATTGCTAATATTTTTATTTTTTATCTTAGCGCTTAAATAATAGTGCCTTTAAATAACTCAACTTAAGATCAGTTTAGGTTTAATTTTAATTAATTGAAAATAAAAATACGTCTATACGGTCTTACTTGCCAATTAGTTTATTTATATCTTTTTTAAGGAAATTTTATGACAGATTCAATCAATACAGATGTACAAACTCGTTTGCAATGGTCGCTTTTATCGCTGCGCTTAGGGGTGTTTATTGTGATGGTAATGTGGACACTGGATAAATTTGTAAATCCGGGGCATAGCGCCCGTATCTTTGAACATTTTTATGGGATCAGTGGCTCTACCGATACTATTGCTTATATTTTAGGTGCACTGCAATTATTGCTAGTAATAGCATTTTTAGTCGGTTTTAAAAAACGTATTACTTACGGTGTTATTTTTATAATGCATGGACTATCAACGCTGTCTTCTTACAACCAGTATATTGATGGCTTTAATAATTTACTGTTTTTTGCAGCATGGCCGATGTGGGCTGCGTGTTTTGCGCTTTATTTATTACGCGATCAAGACGTAAAACTTACTGTTGAATAATAAGCAAAAAAAATGGTTATAAGCGTTAGCCTATAACCAATAAAGTACACAGGGAGTGTAGGAAGTTCTGTTGTGCACAGTAAGCGCTTAGCAAGCCATTTACTGTGTGTAACTAAAAGCACTTTTTGGCGCTTTCAATTAAATTAATACCAATCCGCAATATTACTTAATCATTTTGCGGGACTAAACCTGTCGCTACCTGCGTTAAAAAATCCTCATTTAGAACAACTAAATAGCGAATTCTTTGCCTTGCTATCAACACGTTTTTCCATCCTCAAAATAGATCACTTAAATAAGCGAATTGGTATAAGTTGCCATAACAAATACGTACAACAATAAAAGCAAAGCTAATGCCAATTCTTAACAATATGAATTTTATAGATATTTATATTTTTTTGGATTGTGGCTTTGCATAATGCAGGTAAATCTTTCTATATTGCAACGGTAAAAGTTACCTACTTTGCAATATGAAAAAGTGGCACTGTTTTAGAATCCGATTCGACTAAAAGCAGCGCTGATTTAAAAATCAGCGGCTACTTCAAATTCTAATCGTTCATGACTAATAGGATGGGTAAAAGCTAAATACTCGGCATGCAAATGTAGTCGATCTGATTTTTCACCGTAGTGGGTATCGCCCACAATAGGTGTATTTAACCCTAAGTGGTGGGCACAGTGAACACGCAATTGATGAGTACGTCCTGTTTTAGGATAAAGTTGTAAGCGGGTGGTATTATTTTTACGTTCCAGTACCTGCCATGTTGTTAATGACGGCTTCCCCGTTTTGTAACACACCATTTGCCGTGGTTTATCATCAAAATCAAGTACTAAAGGTAACTCTATGCTGCCACTCTCAGCAGCAATATTACCCGCCACTAAAGCAACATAACGTTTTTCTACACTACGCTCTATAAACTGTTTTTGCAGTGCTTTATGCACCCGTTTATTTAACGCAATCATTAACAGCCCTGAAGTCGACATGTCTAATCGGTGCACAATAAGTGGCCCCGAAGCGTGTGGGAACTGAGTTTTGATTCGCATATATACCGAATCGTCAATATTAATGCCTGGCACAGATAAAAACTCAGCAGGTTTATTTACCACCAACAAATCATCGTCTTGATAAACAATCGTTAGGTCTTTACCCTGTGCAGGGTTGATCAAGAGCGGGTTGTCTTCAACATTTAACCCCTCTAGCATATGCCCTAAAATAGGCTGGCATTTGCTATAGCACGATGGGTAATAATGTAAATGATGTCTTATTGCCGACTTAGGCGGTGCGCCCCACCAAAATTCGGCCATAGCCAGGGGCTTTAAATTATGTTTATAAGCATATTGTAATAACTTTGGCGCGGCACAATCTCCCGCGCCTGAAGGCGGTGTGTGTTCGGGCAGTTTGGCAAAAATGGCATTCAAATCGGTCACTTCGCCGTTTGCATTTAAAAACTGGTATTGAGCGAATAGCTTTTTTTGTAAATTTTTAGAGAGTACTTTACGGCGTTTTTTTAATCCGTTAATTTCATCATTTATTGTTAGTTGTGCCTGTTCAAGCGCTGCAATGCGTTTTTGCCACTGTTGCTTTAATGCTTGTAGTTGTTTTTTCTCAACAATACTCTGCCCAGCTAATTGGTTCTTCAGTTTTTCAAACTCATCATTATTGAGTTGCTTGCTGGCAACTTGTCGTTGCTGTTTTCGCTGTTTTCGAGTTACTTGCATCGCTTGCTGCTTGGCGATAAGTTGTTGCTCATAGTGTTGGCGAGCAGTCGTTAATTGTTGCTCAATTTGCTGATAATTATCACTGTTTTGCAAGGCTGTAATTTGCGCATTAATATCGTTAATCACTTGGCTTTGCTGACTAAATTCTGCATCGTCTATATGTTTAAGTGCCACATTTGGCGCAAAATGCAGTTGCTCATCAATCCCCGCTATTTGCCCCGAATAGGCGCTAATAAAGCCTAGCTGTTGCGCCTCATCTTGAACAACCAATACGCCAAACATTTTACCGGCATCAATATCATCTGTATCTAAAATAGCCTTATCTAGCTTTTTTAATTGTTGTTGTAATTGTTTTGCAGCGGCAACGGCCAGCGGATGAGGTTTATAATAAAAGGGAAACGTAAACTGCTCAGGCAGTGCAAGGTTATCTATATTTTCATTAAAAGTGGTAAAGCAGCTAGCAGGGTTTGACATGGCAATAGTGTGATTAGCAATTTTCAGAGTAATTAGTCAGAGTGTAACATAAGCTTTGCTGTGCCACTAAGCATGCCTGGCATTACAAACAAAAAGGCCAACATATTTATGTTGGCCTTTGGTATTAAGCTAATACTTATTTGTTAGCGTCTTTCACTGCTTTTAATTTAGCTGCATGGTCAATTTCAAATGCAGGCATGTCTTTTTTGCCTTCCATTAAGTAGTTGTCCATCCAACGCATTAAACGCAAGCTGTAATCGTACTGTGCCGCTACTTTACGGTTACCATGGCCTTCGCCTGGGTAGTAAACAAGGCGAACATCTTTACCTTGCACTTTCATGTAACGGTAAAGTTCCATAGATTGTGCAGGGTGAACGCGAGGATCGTCTTTACCATGCATAATAAGCAGTGGCGTTTCAGATTGACCCGCCCAGTAAATTGGGCTGCGCTCTAGGTACCATTGCCATTTATCCCATGGGTATGAACGCGCATGAACTAGGTTCATTTCGTTTGAAATATCAGTAGTACCAAATTTAGATAGCTGGTTAGTTACACCCACAAACATAACGCTGGCAGCAAAGTGCTCGGTTAGCTTTGTTGCGCCCCACGCTGATGCATAACCGCCGTAAGAGCCACCGGTAATACCCACGCGTTTAGTATCAACTAATCCCATATCAACAAGGTGATTTTTAAAATCAACTAGGTCGTCAAACTCTTTACCTGCGTAATCGTTTTGACCCAGTTTAGAGTAATCTACGCCTTTACCTGTTGAGCCACGGTAGTTAGGATAAAATACTGCGTAACCACGTGCAGCGCCCATTTGACCAGGACGCGAGTAGTTAGTTACCCAGCCGTTTTTATCATGACTTTCAGGGCCACCGTGTACCGACATAATTAGTGGGTAGCGTGTGCCTTTTTCATAATCGAGTGGGTAAACTAGAACACCATCAAGCTCTACACCGTCACGCGCTTTAAGGGTAATTGTTTCTTGTTTAGCAAAGCGTTTGTCGTTTAACCAGCTGTTTGAATCAGTTAAACGTTTTGCCTTGTTACTGCGCACAATAAAGACTTCGTTAGGGTGTTTTGCCGTGTTACCACGAAGTGCTAGGGTTTTATCTGAATCAGAAACACTTAGCTGAGAGGCAATAAATTTACCTTCTTTGACTAATTTTTTGTATTTATTAGAGCCGGTTTTAATGCTCGCAACAAAACTTTCTGTGCCAACATTGGCAATAAAGTTAAGTGTGTTACGTTTATGCGACCATTCAAAGTCAACAACGTGGCCCATAAAGTTAGGTAACCATTCAGTGATTTCGGCGGTTTTAGTATCGGCAATAAATAAGCGGCCAGTTGCAGGGTCGTGCTTATCTTCAGCACCTAAAATAGCAATGTATTTACCGTCATGCGAAAGCTCGGCATCGCCTAGCTTACCTTCAGTTTTAAACGATAAGGTAACTTTGTTGCTGGCAATATCAAACAGGTGCCACATCGATTTTGTGTATTTATCATCAATCAGTGCGGTAGGTTGAGTTTTAACCAGAAGCTTTTCACCATTCGCAGCCCAATTAACGTCACTCACGTAGCTATCAACATTGAGTGCGGTTGGAGTAAGTGGCTTGTCGGCTTTAGCTAAATCTACAATAAAAAGCTGCTTGTTTTTAAGGCCTTGCTCGTACACTTCTGCTTTAAAGCCAAGTTTTTTAAGTTCTTTTTCTGACTTATCAGCAGCAGGCATTGCTAAAATAGCGACTTGCTTGTTATCAGGGCTTAACTGATAGCTTGAAATAGATGTGTCTTTTAATGACATAACCGCTTGTGCTTGGCCGCCATCAACAGGTATTTGGTAAAGCGAAGTATATTTGTCGTCTTTTAATTTCGCTAAAAAGTAAATTGTTTTGCTGTCGTTTGACCATTGTAGGCTTTTAATATTAACTGAACCGGTAATAAAAGGGCGTTCAACACCTTTATCGTCAACAACGTAAAGCTCACTGTAATTACTACCATTTTCATCAACGTAAAGCGTGCGAGGTAACGAACGGGTAAATGCAACACTGTCGCCATCGGGGCTAACGGTTGTTTGTATTACCGATTTTACTTTTGGAATGTCTTCAACAGTAATTGCTGATTGCGCAAATGCAAGTGAGCTTGAAAGCCCAATTGCTATCGCTAAGCTAGTTTTTAGCATTGTTATTTCCTTTGCTTTATTAGATTTCAGCCATTATAGCAAGGTGTTCTTAATATACTAAAAAATGCGATTAATCCTCAAAAGAGGGGGTTTAATGAAGGCAATAATGCTATAGCGCGGTGTGAAACCGCGCTTAATGTTATAGACTCTTTTTAGGAGGAAGTGCCACGTTTGCAAAAATAAGCCCGGCCACGAGCGACATGAAAATTAAAAACGTTTGCTGACCAATATGATCTGCATAAACAAAGTCTTGGCCTTCAATTAGTGAGTTTAAACCAATATACGTTTTGCTCCCAGGCACTAATACAATTAATCCCTGCATAGCTACAATAGAGGCCGGAGCATTGGCAACACGGTTAAATAAGTTGCTAAATACACCGACTGAAAATGCACCAATAAAGGTGCCTAACGTGTAATTTAAATCTAAATATATAGCAGGCCCAATACTGGTGCCATAAGCTATAAAGCCTGAGGCAATAGACCAGATTGCATGTTTAAGCTTAGTTCTAAAAATAACGATTAAGCTACTACATAAAAGTAAAATAGCGAGCCATGCAGTCCACTTTGGTAACGGCTCTGGTTGAACGAAATCGGCTTGCCCAAAGACCGCAAAGCCAATAGCAAGACCAATAAAAGCCCCAAAATAAAGCTTAAACAGCAACATAAATGAGTCCATAACGCGAGCTGTGCCCGATACTAAATGTCTGGCTGCGAGTTCAGCAAGGCCAAGTGCAAGGGCTAAACCGGGTATAAACACAATAATGGCAGAAAGCACAATTAATCGAATGTTGATGTGTGCATCTAAATGAACGCTAATAGCACAAGCAAGAATAGCCGACACTATTGCCACTAATGGCTCAAGCATGTGAGCCACACGTTTCGAACGGGCCGACCACAATACAAATAAGTATACAATAAAGGTTAATAACCCAGACCACAGAACATCATTCCAACTGGTGCCCATAAGCATTGCAAATGCGCCGCCAGAGGTGGCAAAGGCAACGCCTGTCAGCACTCTGTTATAAGGATTTGGGGCATCAAAAATAATATCAAGTTGCTGATCAACCTCTTGCAACGTGAGCTCACCATTAAGCATTTTATTAACTAGGTCGTCGGTATCGGCAAGTGAACCTAAATCGTGATCGCCAGGGTCAACGCGGGCAACATGGGTATATTCATCTTCATGGCCATCGGTCCAAATAACAAAGGTAACCGACGTGGGCGACATAACAAACGATGATTTAAGATCTAAATAAGTCGCCACTTCCATTAAGTGGGCTTCTAAGCGATAGGCAGGTGTACCGTATTTATGGAGCATTTTGCCCAATTTAACGATAAATTTGCGTTTTTCAGTAAACGTTGCGGTTTTCAAATTTGTTTTGAACCAACTATTAAATAACTAAGCTAAAAATATAGGCAATAATGCTAAAATTGCCCAAGTTTATTTGCGGCGATTTTAAACACAAATCGCCGCCTGTCTAGTGATTTTTAATGTTATTTTTTATTTTTTTCTGCTATCCACTGCGACATATATTGTGTGCTGCGCATGGTATGGTGTTTGAGCATTTGACCCGTGAAATTTTTCATCCGGTGAGCATCTAAATTACTGCTTATTGAGTCGATTTTTTCAATTAATTGAGCACTTAACTGTACTTTGTCATACAGAGTATTAAGCAGAAGGCCGCCAGCGGCTTGTGCTTCACTAAATTTAGCCTCGTTGTTGTATAAAGAGACTGCGGCATCTGCAAAAGCTTGCACATCTGCTGTTACCACACCTGGCCACGGCAACGTGCTGTGCATACCTTCGCTGCCAATAGGCGTGGTGATGCTTGGGGTTTGCATGATCATGGCTTCTAAAAGTTTACCTTTAATACCTGCCCCAAAACGCAAAGGAGCTAAGCAAATACGCGCACTTTGCATTACCTCATACGCATCATCGGCCCAACCTTTAATTAAAAAGCCGGTTTTAGGATTATTAAGTGCGGTGGCTTTTGGCGGTGGGTAAGACCCATAAATATGCAATTCTGCCTGCGGTAGTTGTTTGCGGATAAGCGGCCAAATTTTTTGTAAATAGAGTACCGCATCCCAGTTTGGGGCATGTCTAAAATTACCAATGGTCATAAAGTGTTGGCGTTGTTGATACGATTTAGTTTGCTCAGGTAAGGCACTTAAATCAACCATAAAAGGTAAGTGATGCAACACGCTAGGCTCAACTTTAAACACTTCATTGAGTAGTTCCATCTCATAGCTTGAGATAATTAAGCTGAGATCACAGCGTAAAATAGCGGCTATTTCACGTTTAGCTATGTCTGATAGTAAATCGCTGTGGTTGAATTCGCGCTCACCTTTATGCGCCTCATGGCGTGCATTACGCAGGCATTGTAAATCTTCGGTGTCTAAAATCTTAAGTGCATTAGGACAATGCTTATCTACGCGCCAACCAAATTGCTCTTCCATCATAAAACGATCGAACATCACTAAATCGGGGTTGTAAGCTTTAACATAGTCATCAAAACTATCGCAGTTAAGAGCGATGCTTTGGCTAGTTATACCAAAGTCGGCAAGGTCAACCATGTGTTCGGTAGGCAGTGCGGGCGTGGCGAACTCAACATCCCAGTTTTGCGCCCTAAACGCATTTAGTAACGACATCATGTGCGTACCTGCAGCAGATGAATTGGGCTCTGGCCATACATAGCCAATTACCAGCACTTTTTTCATTGGCTAGATTCTCTAATTATTTGATGGAAAAACAGACTCAAACACAGTGGTATATTTTTAAAAGCTGTAACGGTATTTAAAAAGCAGAGTATGATTTCGAAAAACTAAAATGCTGCAAATTAATGGACATAAACAACCGATTTTAGCGTTGAGTAAATAGGCGTGTATTTTAGCGTATTCAGGCTACTTAAGTCATTACTTAGCTTAACACTTTATGAATGGTGCAAAACGTGTTTATATATCCGGTAATATTTAACAATAAAAAGGATGAAAACATGAATGCTTTTAGGCTGTTAATTGCCTTGGTAGGCTGCATTGTTTTATTGCCTGCAAGTTATGCAGAGCAAGGATATCAAACCCCTTCACCAGCGCTTGCTACACTCGTAGATGCTAAGTTAGCACCAACTAGTTCTTTATCAATTGATGGACAGTGGCTGGCTTTGTTTGAACGCAAGCGTGTTGTGTCGCTTGATGAGCTGGCAAAAGAAGAATTTAAGCTTGCGGGGATCAAGCTCAACCCAGCTAATTTTTCACGCTCACGGGTAAGTGCCAAATACAGTGCTTTAGAACTTAAGCATGTAGAAAGTGGCACTGTGGTTAACGTAAATAATTTGCCGCAGGGGATCATTCGCTCTCCTCGCTGGTCAGCAAATAGCGAGTATTTAGCGTTTATTGTTGAACAACCGGATAACGCACGGCTTTGGGTTTATAGCGTTAAAACCAAGCAAGCAAAGCAGTTAAATGAGTTTGCACTAAATTCAGTATTAACCGCTACACCTTATCAGTGGTTACCCGATAGCACAGCGATTGTGGCGAATTTAGCGGTTAACTTAGACAAACCCAGATTAACCAATGATACCCAAAGCACAGTACCGGTTATTCAACAAAGTAGCGGTGAAAAAGCCCCAGCGCGTACTTATCAAAACTTATTAACCAGCCCATTTGATGAAGCACAATTTAAATTTTATGGTCAAGGTCAATTAGCGTATATCACGCTTGATGGTAAAGCACAGCCAATTGGCCGTGCTGGCTTATTTAAATCGTTTTCAATTTCGCCTGATTCAACCAATATTTTAGTCGCGACCATCGACGAGCCATTTTCGTATCAAGTCCCTTACAGCCGTTTTGCAACTACATGGCAAATATGGGGAATGCGTGGATATGCATTAGTCGAGCTGGCAAAGCAACCCCTTGCCGACAACATTCCTCAAGGGTATGACAGTGTTCGCACTGGTCGTCGTGATTTTGAGTGGCGAGCCGATCAGGGCGCGGAGGTTATTTGGGCCGAAGCGCAAGATGGCGGCGATATGAAAACTGAGGTTGCGCATCATGATTACCTTTATAGTTTACGTGCACCGTTTAAACGCGACCCTAAATTATTTGCCAAAGTAGAGCGTCGTTTTGCAGGCATACAATGGGGTAATGACAACATTGCCATGCTAAGTGATTGGCGCTTTAGTGACCGACAAGTGCGCACTTATGTAATTCAACCACGTAATGCTGATAGTAACCGCGTGTTATTTTCAGAGCGAAGCTACAATGATGCCTATAAAGATCCAGGTAGTGCCATATATGAACGAAACGACTTAGGCACGCGTGTTATAAAAGTCGTAGGCGGACGTTACATTTACCTTCGTGGAAACGGTGCATCTGAGCAAGGAAATATTCCATTTTTAGATCAATATGATGTAAAAACAAATAGCACTAAGCGAGTATGGCAATCGGCTGCACCTTACTACGAGCGAGTGCGAGCTTTATTAGACGATGAAGGTAAGCGTATTATTACTATTCGTGAATCTAAAACGCAGCAGCCTAACTTTTTTATTCGCGATTTAGATAAAGATAGCTTAACGCAACTGACCCAATTTGAGCATCCGTATCCAGCATTTAAAGGGGTGACTAAAGAGCAATTACGTTATACCCGCGATGACGGTGTTGAGCTTTCAGGTACGCTTTATTTACCGCCAGGGTATGACAAAACACAAGGGCCTTTACCTGTTCTGATGTGGGCATATCCACTTGAATATAAAGATAAAGCGGTTGCTTCACAAGTACGCGAATCAGAATACGAATTTACCTACATAGGTTACTGGGGCCCAATGCCTTATTTAGCTAAAGGAATTGCGGTATTTGACGATCCTAAAATGCCGATTGTAGGTGTTGATGGTAGTGAGCCAAATGATCACTTTAGAAAACAGCTGGTTTCTAGCGCCAAAGCAGCGGTAGATGTACTGGTTGAAAAGGGTATTGCTGATAAAAATAATATCGCCATTGCAGGGCACTCTTACGGTGCATTCATGGTGGCTAACTTATTAGCGCATAGCGACTTATTTAAGGCTGGTATTGCCCGAAGTGGTGCGTATAACCGCACATTAACGCCGTTTGGTTTTCAAGGTGAAGAACGTGATTTTTGGCAAGCACAAAGTGTGTACGCAAACATGTCGCCGTTTTTCCATGCTGAGAAGATTAACGAACCTATGTTAATGATCCACGGTCAAGAAGATCCGAATTCGGGAACTTTCCCAATGCAAAGTGAACGTATGTATGCTGCACTTAAAGGCTTGGGTAAAGAAGCGCGTTTAGTGATGCTTCCTTACGAAGCTCATGGCTACCGTGCCCGTAAAAGCTTATTACATGTACTGTGGGAGCAAGAGCAGTGGCTTGATAAGTACTTGCTAAGTGATAACGAAGTAGACACTGAAACAACAGTAAATTAATTTGCTAAGAGTTTCGAGCTACGGGTCTCGGGCCTCGGGTTAAGCTCGTTGCCCTTAGCCCGAGTCTCGACGCTGTTACTTCTAATTTATCGGAAGCTATTTCACCTTTGGCTTTTTTCCTTTACCCTTTCATTCATAATTAACACCATTTTATTAACCTATTGCGAGCTTTAAATGATTGATGTAGCTGCACTTGCGGTATTTGTTCCTACGTTCTTTTTTGTGTCTATTACTCCGGGTATGTGCATGACACTGGCCATGACTTTAGGCATGAGTATAGGCGTGCGCCGAACTTTATGGATGATGATTGGCGAGCTATTAGGTGTTGCCAGTGTTGCGGTAGCCGCGGTGCTAGGTGTAGCCAATGTTATGCTTAATTACCCCAGTGCATTTGATATTTTAAAGTGGCTAGGTGGTGCTTATTTAATCTACATTGGCATTAATATGTGGCGTGCGAAAGGAAAAATGTCGGTTGATACGCATAACACAACAGCCGTGAGCCGATATTCATTATTTTCACAGGGGTTTGTAACCGCCATTGCCAATCCAAAGGGATGGGCGTTTATGATTTCCTTATTACCTCCTTTTATTAACGTACAATACAGTGTTGCGCCGCAATTAGGGGTGCTGGTGGCCATTATTTTACTCTCAGAGTTTATCTGTATGATGATTTACGCAACAGGTGGTAAAAGCCTGCGGTTATTTTTAACCAAAGGCAATAACATTAAGTGGATGAACCGTATTGCGGGAAGTTTAATGGTGCTAGTAGGAGTTTGGCTTGCAATTAGTTAACTATAAACAAGCCTTAAACTGAACTTAGGTTATTTAAATAGCTGAAAATGATGCGTTAAGTGCTTTAATTGCAGCTTTTGTTTTTGCTGCTAACGTGTCGCGTGCAGGCGTTAGAGCAAATACATCGTAATGGGGAAGCTGCCAATCAGTGCATATTTCTAAAAGTTCTCCTGTAGCTAAAAAATTACGTACTTCAGGCTCTGGCAAAATAGCATAGCCTAACTCATCGAGAACAAATTGAATCACAGTTTGCATATTATTAATGGCAATACGCGCTTTTGGTAGTGTTGTGCTTTCACCGCGGGTAAGGTGCGTAAGCGCCGGATCAACAGCTATATGTGCAATGCGGTTATGCGCTTTTAGGTCATCCAGTGTGATTTTTGGTTGCTGTACTAGTGCATGATTTTTATGAACACACAGTATTAATGGCCAACTAGCGAGCTGGCGTGCAATTAAGTTTGAGTCTTCGAGAGGGCCAATCGCCAACACCAAATCTATACCTGTTCTGATCATGTCAATCGGCTCGTCAGAAAGCGTTAAGTGCACATCTATATCACTAAATTGGTTAATTAAATGCTTTACAGGCTCGCTTAATAACCCACCACCAAAACCAACAGGGGCTGCTAGTTTTAGTTGCCCACTCGGACAATTTTGTAAATGCTGTAATTGTTCTGATGTAGCTGTTGCAACGGCAAGCATTTGTAAGCAACTTTGATAATACAGCTCACCGGCCTCGGTAAGCGTTAATTCCCGAGGGCTGCGATTAAATAAACTCAAACCTACATCTTGCTCTATTTGTTTTATTTGCTGACTAATTGCAGAGGTTGTCATTAAAAGGTCTGCGGCAGCTTTGCTCATACTTCCCGTTTGTACTGTGCGAACAAATATATTCAGGGTTTTAGTTAACTTATCACTCATACCGTTAAGCCTTACTTAAATTAGCTTTAATAAAAATAACGTTGTGAGAAAGGGAACTTCTCACTATTATCGCAAACGCTAATTATTATCATTTACAAGCTAAATGTCACGGAGAAATATCATGAACACGGTAAGTTGTAAGTTAAGGCCGGTAACTGCATTTATTTTAAGTACTTTTGCAATTGCTAACCCTGCTTTTGCTGATGAAAAAAAACAAGATATGGAAGTAATGGTTGTCACTGCTTCTGGTTACGAACAAATGCTCAAAGAGGCACCTGCAAGTATTAGTGTTATCGACAGAGCGCAGCTAGAAAAACGCTTTTATCGTGACTTAACCGACGCAATGGCTGATATCCCGGGTGTAATAGTGACTGGCGGAGGTGACAGAAAAGATATTAGCTTGCGTGGTATGGCAAGCCAATACACGCTTATTTTAATTGATGGGCAACGCCAAAGTTCAAGAGAAACACGACCAAATAGTGATGGCCCGGGGGTAGAAGGTGCTTGGACGCCGCCAATTTCAGCGATTGAACGTATTGAAGTAATACGTGGCCCTATGTCGTCGTTGTATGGCTCTGATGCTATTGGTGGTGTGATCAATATTATTACCCGTAAAGCGCCAGAGCAGTGGTATGGAGAACTGCGTTTAGACAGCACCATTCAAGAGCAAAGCCAGTCAGGTGATATAAACCAAGCCAGCTTTTTCACTTCTGGTGGCATTATTCCAGATCTCTTGGGCGTGCAATTATACGGTCAATTTTCAAAGCGAAATGAAGATGATTTTACTGCAGGATTTCGAGGCAAAGAACAAAGTAATGTAAAAGCTAAGTTCACATTAACACCTAATGATAGTCATGAATTAATGTTTGAACTTGGCTCGGCAAAACAAACATTAGATGAAACCCTCGGCAAAACAGTTGCCGAGCTTGCTCCAGGAGAAAACTGTGGTCGACGTGGCTGCCCTGAATCAGCAACTACTGAGTATGAGCAACAAACATACTCTATGTCACACAATGGTTTTTATGACTTTGGCTCGTCGCGTAGTTACATTAAATACGATAAGTTTGATAATAACTCACGTGAAATGTTTGTCGAAAATACCGACATTCAAACAACTTGGAGTTTACCGCTATTTAGTGAGCATAACTCTACGTTTGGTGCGACCTATTTAAAAGAGTCATTGGATGATTATACAAGTAATAAAATTAGCGACTTAACCCATGTAGAAAACGAACAATGGTCTGTTTTTGGTGAAAACGAATGGGCAGCAACGGATGACTTTAAGCTCACCGCAGGCCTGCGTTACGATCATGATGGCAATTTTGCCGGTCATTGGAGTCCACGTTTATACGGTGTTTATAGCGCATCTAAAGCGATCACCATCAAAGGCGGCATATCAACGGGTTTCCGTGCGCCAAATATTCGCCAATCTACTGCGCAGTGGGGCCAAGTGAGTCGTGGCGGTAATATTTATGGTAACCCTGACTTAAAGCCTGAGCAATCAGTGAACTATGAAATGGGTGTTTACTATGACTCTGGACGCGATTTAAGTATATCGACAACCGTTTTTTATAATGAATTTGATGACAAAATAACTCGTATAGCATGCCCATTAACGCAGTGCACAGATGGCCCAAATCAGTTTGGCTCCATGCCAACTACCTACATTAATGTGGATGAAGCCATAACCCAAGGTGTTGAGCTATCAGTAGATTACGATATTTCAACTGAAATTGATGTGAGTGCCAGTTATACCTATACCGACTCAGAGCAAAAAACCGGTGAATATAAGGGGAGCCCACTTAATCAGCTACCAAAACATAGTTTACAAACGTCTTTAAATTGGCGTCCAACAGATAAGTTAGGCGGATGGTTACGCGTGCAATATCGTGGTGAAGAAAGCCAGCCAACGACAGGGCCTTCACAAAGCAGTTTAATTGCTCCTGATTATACCATTGCCAATTTAGGTGCTAATTATCAGTTAAGTGACAGCGTTAAACTCGGTGCTGGAATTTACAACTTGCTTGATAAAGAGATCACAGAGCAAGAGTATGGTTATGTTGAAGATGGTCGCCGTTATTGGGCGTCTTTGGTGTGGCAGTTCTAAACACTTTTTAATAATACAAAGTAAACGAGTACGCTAAACCGTACTCGTTTTTTGGTTTTATCTCGGTTCTTGTTCAATAATGTTTAAAAAGCACAAAAGGCGGTTGGCTTTTTCTGTGTAGTCGCTTATTCTAGCTGCGTATTTAGTCATTAAATGTAACTTTAAAGTTTACTAATAATTTATAACTTTCTTCAATCCCCAAAGGTATGCCTCGTTTGAACCACATAGCAAAACAAAAAGCCAGCCCTGTATTTTTAGTAGGTGTCGTTTGAAAATACCTAAACGCTTACAGCCATTAGTTGATGATGGTTTTATTGATGAAGTGATCAGCCGTTTGATGAGCGGTAAAGAGGCCGATGTATTTGTAGTCGCCTGTGGCGATGACATTCGCTGCGCTAAAGTATACAAAGATGCCAGTAAGCGCAGTTTTAAAAAAGCTGCACAGTACCAAGAAGGACGAAAAGTGCGAGGCGGGCGCCAAGCCCGTGCTATGGGTAAGCGTTCAAGCTATGGCCGTCAATTAGAAGAAGAAATTTGGCAAAATGCCGAGGTTGACGCACTCTCGCGTTTATCTTCAGCAGGTGTTCGGGTACCGCAAACTTACGGCTGCATTGACGGTGTATTGCTAATGGAACTTGTAAGCGATGATGAAGGCGATGTTGCACCACAACTTGGCGCGGTTGATTTAACCGAGCAACAAGCCATTGAGCAACATACATTAATGATACACTACATCAAATTAATGCTGTGCGCTGGGATTATTCATGGTGATTTATCGGAGTTTAACGTACTTGTAGATAGCAATGGCCCAGTAATTATTGATTTACCCCAAGCGGTTAACGCCTCTGCTAATAATAGCGCAGAAGCCATGTTTGCCCGTGATGTAAATAACATGCGCCGCTATTATGGGCAATTTGCACCTGCGTTATTACACACGCAATACGCCAAAGAAATGTGGGCATTGTTTGCAGATGCTAACCTAACCCCGCACTCAAAACTCAGTGGCGAATTTGAAGACGACAGCGAAGCTGCAGATGTAGACTCAGTACTTGACGAAATTCAAGCCGCCTTTGATGAAGAGCAAGAACGTAAAGAACGCATTCGCGATGCTGATGAGCAATAACCCTTAATTTACGTGCTGAGTTTTTGACTATTAGATCAAAACTTAGCATATAGGTATGAGTCACATAAGGATGGGTTTAGCTCGTCACTGCAAAACCTAATTTAGTTCTATTAGTACTATCAACGGGATCCGACAGGTGTGTATTAAACTAAAGGAAGCTTGATACTAAACATTAATTAAATACCACTGAGCCTGCAAACACATATTCATTATCAATGTAATAGCTGATAAATTCTTCCTCATTAAAATCACATTTATAAAAAAAAGACGTTGTTACGGTCTTTTTATTATTTATGGTTATTTCGAATTCAGCCTGTGATGCTTTATTAAATAAAACACGACACTTAGTATTTAAGCCTAACGAATAAACTTTCCCATCAATTTCGATACTGTTGTTGCCTAAAGTAATTTCATTGGGAGTTGTTAATAAATGCAAAAAGTAATAGAGCCCTGTTAAATAGAAAAAAGGAGAAACAAACAAAGCAGCCTTTACCTTTACAGACTCAGAGTCATGTAAGTAATAGGTAGAGATC
The DNA here is from genome assembly GCF_048401115.1 of Pseudoalteromonas sp. US3C1013. Classification (GTDB taxonomy): domain Bacteria; phylum Pseudomonadota; class Gammaproteobacteria; order Enterobacterales; family Alteromonadaceae; genus Pseudoalteromonas; species Pseudoalteromonas undina. The sequence continues at coordinate 364,380 of NZ_CP183076.1, forward strand.
ATGGATATTATTGAGAACAAAACAACCATAACAAAATTCGGAGAGAGCCAGTTTTTGGTAAATTTAAATATCATCTTCGATCGCAGAGGTAAGAGTTACGGTCGACTCAATAATTTAAGCTAACAGAAACTAAGGTTCTAAATTTGTAGCCTATCTTATTAAATTAACAATGGTATTTCTACATTTAAGCGCCTGAATAAAATATGCACTTCGTCCATTCACTTGTGTTTGCCTGCTAACCTCTTTGACCACGTTATTGTGATATCGTACAAAGCCCACCTTGTCATATTTTCGACAACTTTTTAAGCATAAACGAGAGAGTCCTGAATAACTAAAGTTGACACTTTTGCGAAGTTAGACAAAGAGCGAGAAGCTGTTAGTCAGAGTTTTTATGTGTGATGTGAAGTTTTACTCGCTTGACTATCAGCTTGTTGGCGGCTTTTTCAATCCATTCTTAAAAGTTTTTTTGTTGTTATTTTTGAGTAGTTACCGTTTAATAACATGATGTTTTTTTAAAGATAACTACTAGCGAACCTTCTTCTCTTTAGTAAAAGCTAATGTCGAACCACACATAAGGAAATAGGTATAAAATGGACACTACAATACGAAAAGCTGAATCAACCGATATCGCTGCAATAAAAATGCTGTGGCAGTTTTACCAATATCATCAGAGTATATTTGATTTAGAAGATGTTGGTTCAGATGGTTGCTATGATATTGATGAAGAATATTTAGAATGTGTAGTGCGTGGTGAGGAAGACTGCATTATTTATCTTGTACTCGTTTCTAACCAAATTGCTGGTTTTGCTACCGTAGAACCAACTGAGATCGTTGGCAAAGAAATACCTGAGTTGGCTGATATTTTTATTCTACCCAAATATCGAAAACAGGGCATTGCCAAATTTGTTATTCAAAACTTGATGCCTGTTGAAACAAATCAGTGGCATGTAGCAGTTCATTTAAACGATAGTTCAGCGTTGAAATTTTGGAATAGTTTGTTTGCTAAATTAAACGTTGTGCGTGTTGATAAAGTTGATCCTCCTGAAACAGAAGGCTACCACGAGTTTGTTATCACAAATAACTAGCAAGATTACAATGTCTTCTGCGCTTAAGTAAAATTTGGTAAAGAGCGAAAACCAGCCATTGAGATTGGCTAAATATCGTCGTTAATTGATTGGTTAAACTGCTCTTTGCGCATATATTCATGAAAATGAGCGCTGCGCGCATATTGGTTCATTTAACTTTACCTAAAAACTTTAGAAAACTTTGCGATAGTAATACCTTAGGTAATTTGTTAAAACTATATAATGTAGAAAAATGAGCGTAGCGTCGGAAGAAATATGCGCGATGAGCGCACTATTAAATTGTTAGCCATAAAGCAAAGAAAGGATTAATCATGCCTAATAAGAAAATCGAAGTTACTGAATATAATTATTGTGAGAGACTAGAAACATCCTACTTTAACAGTCCTGCTGAAAACGCTTCCGTCAATTGCACTAACCCTGAATGTAATAATCCTAATGTTTTGGTTAAATTTGATGTTGCACAATTTAGTTGCAGCGGTAAAGAAAAAATTGGTAGAAATTGTATGAGGTTATTCCAAGTACAATCAGTTGATTAGTGCGTTAATTCTGGCTAACAAGAACATCAAACGGAAAAATTACAGTTGGCTGTTTTTCGTTCCTCAAACATTATAGCCAACTATATTTTTCCGCTTATGTAAGCGTTAGTTTTCTTATGATGATTCGTTTTATATTTTTAAGTTTGTTTATGATTGCAGGGACAACTATGGCTTCAAATGAAATAGGAGCACCTGAAGGAGTTTCGGCTGAAGATTGGGAAGCCTATCTAAAGCACAAAAAGGATTGGGAAGCCATGCTTCAGCAAAGGTTTGAAAGTGAACTCAAAGCGAATCCTCCTTTACCTCCTTGGGAAAAATTCCCTGAATATGAACCTAGCAATATATTTTGGCGAATGGGAACAGGTGAAGAGTATCTAATCGATTATTTTGGCGTTTATTTAAAGTACGCAAGTAAAGACGATATTCAAGCATATAAATTGAAATACCCCGCTCCTAAAATTTGGGAAAATTGGTATAACGAAAACTAACAAGTTAATTAAACAGTGGACGCAAAACAGCAGGCTTGCGCTCATGCTTCGCTTAGTTTAGCCTGCTATTTTTCGCCGTTTATTAAGGCGTTATGTGCCAGAGAGGAATTTGAATAATGTGGGTTAGTGGAACAGCTAAAACAACACAAATTGGTTACATCAATTCGAATAATCAAAAAAATCATGGTACTCGTGGCTTAAAAGGCTCGGATCATAATTCCGTCTCATACAAGATGGAATGTTTGTCACCGGGTTGCGGTAATATTTATGGTGCGAACGGCACAGATATTTTCCAACGTAAATGCCCAAAGTGTCAGGGTGGAAAGCAAGGAATTGATTATTAATCTATTTTAAAGGTAATGGATAAAATGGAGTTTATAAATACGCTTAGTAACAACTCTGTCATCGTTGCATTTGTTGCTGGCGTGGCCGTGTTGATGTGTGTTTCACTTTTTAAGTGGATTAACCGTCGCTTTTGTAAGGCCCCGAGAGTTTTTAAAACTCTGGAAACTGGTTTAGAAAAACACAATTGCAAGTTTCTTCCTACAACCTATTTAGCCTCAAAAACGAATTACACCGTATCAGAAGTGGAATTACTGTGCACAATGCACCCTAAAATTATAAGAAATAAGAAGCAGTTAGAATCATGGTGTATCAAATAAGCGTGGCACATAACAAAAAAATTAAGTCACTCACTGCGTTCGCTGGGACGCATACACATGGGCTGCTTCGCATTATAGCCCACGTGTATGCGCCCCTTATTTAAAAGTTATGTGGCTTGAAGGAAAAGGACATTTTCTATGCAAAATAAACTTGCGCTGGCCTTAGGCAGTTTTTCAAAGTACCTAGCGGTTCAACTTTTCTTCTTCTCTTATGTACTGTCTATTCTTATTCAAGCTAGGGCCCCATCCCAAAAGATATACCTGACTGGAATGTTCTTTTATCTTTTGCCATTAGTGATGGCCATGGTATTTGTTCACTTTGGTTATACGTCTACCAAAAGTGACAAAATTAATAGATTGGAATTCTTCAAAGCTATCGGCGTTTTCATCTTTTATTGTTTTATCTGGTATGCTCTTTTTTAACACGCAACATAACAAAAAAATTAAGCACGCCCGCTGCGCGGGCTGGGACGCAAACACGCAGGGCGGCTGCGCCATTATGCCCTACGCGCCTGCGCCCTTATTTAAAAGTTAGTTTTCAAGGAAATTTATGGGGTCAATTTTGAGACTATTTTGTATTAGCTTAATCATGTTTGTATCTGGATGTGCAAGTATTTACGGAGTTACTGGTGCTGATGAAGGAAAAAAGGTTGATGATTCGTTTGAGTATCACGTAATACACCCAGGTTTAGATGTAACAATCATTGAACCATATAGTGAAAAATTAATTCCTATAGAAACTATTGGTAAAAGCTCTCCCTCGCCCTTAACCCATACGATAAAGTTCGGGACTTCCGAGAAGATACATATTTTAAAGATCGTTGGGAAGTATGAGAAGGACTTGTATCTTGATGATACATACTATGGTTCTATCTGGAATGGAGATGTACTTGTAAAAAATGGAATACTATTTATTAATGGTAGAATTGCTGACAAAATTGAAAACTAACAAACCAAGTCATCGGAAAACCACTCACTGGCTGCGCCAAAACGTTCGTATTTTGCGTTGCTTGGGATGTTATATTGCTTTGTAAGGTCAAGCGTTGAATAAAAAAGAAAGCAAGGGAAGTGGTATCTTATATGCGGTGTTCATTACCGTGTTGTTGTATTTCTTTTTTAAAATTACTTTGACCTTCTCAATAGTGTCAGGCAGAAATTTCACTTGTTTAAGCTCTATTTGGAGTAACTCCTATACTGTAATAACTCCTTTCTCTGCATTTTTTATTGTGGCAATATTTAGCTGTATTTGGTTTTTTTATTGCGGCATAAAGTACAAACAAAAAGTAGGTAAATCTGTATATTTACTGTTAGCTGTCGGAGCTGTGTTCTATTATTTTTGGTTCCAAGGTTTTTACGGTTTCTGGCAGCTAATGAGCTACGAGCAAAAGGAAATTACGTTACAAGAGTTTTTTGAAAAAACAGGTGGTACAGAAAGGTTAAAGTTGTATGGTAGTGGCGCTAATCAAAATGTATTGTGTAAATCGCAGTATAACAAAGTAAATTAAAAGTGCGGACAAAAAACAGTGGGCTTTGTTCGTACCTCACAAATTATAGCCCACTATTTTTAGCCGTTTATTTGCGGCGTTAGGTGATCGAATGGGATTGTTCAGCATATTCAAAAGGAAAAAACCAAAGCCTGACTTAGAGTTTGAAAATTATGCTCAGGAGGTAATGGCCGATTTTCAAAGAAATGATTTTCTTGGCAAAGCAGCTGAGGCCGGTCATAAGGCTAAGGCTGCGGTTAAAGAGATGCAATATGATAAGGCTTGGGGGTTTTATCAAGAACAAAAATCATTCTATATGCAGCACGCTAACCGATCAGGCTTTACGGCTAACCAAGTTCTAGCGCTTGACGCTAGCGTCCATGAAGATATGGCGAATATTTTAAGGCTTGAAAACAAGCACGAAGTTGCATTGGTTAATATCGTGTATTGGGTTTTAGCTGGAGTTGATAGGCCTATCAAGCGACATCAACAAAAGCTTAAAAGCTACTTCAATAGGTGCAAACTGAAAAATACTGAATTACCCGAGGCGGAGAGAATTATAGCCACTAATACAAAATTGCCAGAATTCACGCTTGCAAAGTCTATTGTCTCAGAATGGGTGTCTCGTGGGTAATCACCTAACAAATCAAGGCAGTATCGCCCTTCGGGCTGGACGCGCTAACGCGCGCCGCTGCTTGAGGCGTTAGCAGTATTAGTCTTATATGGAGTTTGTATCATGGATAAAGAGCAAAATAATAAAATTAAAGAGCCAAGTTTACTTGATCAATTATTACCTACTGAAATGGGGTTAATGCAATCTCTAGGTGAATCTAAAACGTTAATAATCATGTTGGTGGTTTTTCTAACATTATTTGGAGGGTTAGGTTTGTTTTTATTAAAAATGTCAGCCTAGAGGCTGGTAGCATAAACTGCTAACAAGTGACTATGGTGCTCAATGTCCTCTCATAGCACACAGGCATACTTCGGCAAAGAGCGATGAACGATCATTCAGGTGAGTCGTTTTTAACTTAGTAAGAATAAAAAGAACCCCTCCCTTTTTTACATAGCGAAATAACCTACATTAAGCATAAAATTTATAGCTGGTAATAACTTACACTATTTGTTATTAATATATGTTAATAAAATAAGGGCATTTTCACGCTGGAATGTGGAAAGTGTTAACTGATAAAGCGGTTGTATGTACAAGGAGTTATGGTGAAGAAATTCTTCAAATATCTAGGTTTTGGAATTTTAAGTGTTGTTATATTTTTCATTGGTATTGGAGTTGTTGCATCCATAAATACTGTTGATAAAGAGGCCGTCTTTGAGCCTTTTATTGTAAAAGCAATCCCTAAGTTAACAACGTGGGAAGTGACTCCTTTTAAAGAGCTAATGTCTGAACAAGGTTACACTAGTGCAACTTCAGAGCAATGGGAGTTGTACGTAAAAAAGGTTGCTAAATTAGGTGTATTTCAATCAGTCGGTAAAGCAGAGTTGCAAAATTGGAAAACGTTATCTCCAGTTGGTAGCTCAAGTGTGACATATGCTGTTTATCAGGTACCTGTAACCTTTGATACAGGATTAGCTCATATTCAATTAGGTTTGCAGTCATCTGACGGTAAAGTTGAAATAAATAGTATAAAGTTTTTATCTGATTTGTTAATGCAATAGTACATATAACAAGGCCATAAATTATTGAATGCATAATAGTTGGTCTTGTTTCGTGTTGCTGCACACCTTAGTAAACTTAACCACTAGTTGTTTATTTTACTGAGCATATTTTTAGGAGTAGCCTTTGAAGTACATAACTATATTTTTAGTTCTTTTACTGGTTGGTTGTAATAGTACTGATAAAACGGCAAATTCAAGTACTGTGTATACCAATACACAAACAGATTCACCTGCTAAATGGGTTGTGAAGATTGAACCAAAATATCCTGAAGATGTGGCTAAAAATAGCGTAGAGGGCTACTTAAAATTCAAAGCAATAGTGAATGAAGTTGGAGCGTTAGAAAGAGTTGAAGTAATTGAATCTGCCCCAAAAGGTGTATTTGAAAAGGAAGGTTTACGGGCTTTAAAGCTATGGAGATTTAAGCCTGCGTTATTAAGTGGTAGGCTGGTTAAGGTTGAGTACACTAACACTCTTGAGTGGCAGTTATAATGTCTCTAGATATGAGCATATCATGGAGATCTAAGCAACCTAAACAAAAACGATGTGATAGGTGTGAACTGTATTATTCTGAGTTTTTGGATAAATGTACGCATTGTTCCGATTTAAACGAAGCACAATTACTTATACTTAAGGCTAAACACCAAGAATCTCTTAAACACAATGCTAAGCTTGGTAAATACTTATTTATAGCTGCTGTAGTAATTGGTGTATTACTTTTTGTTAGTTTTTTATGGTAGCGTTGGGTTTTTCCTTAAGTGGAAGAGGGTAAGTTAACAGAGAAAAACCCCCAAATACATTCAACCTAAAAATTTATATCCATCCGGTAACTTTCAAATTAATCACACTGAACTACCCGCCCACGTAACATTTGTTGTTATTTCATTAAACCTATCACTCCTTCATTAACTAAATGGGTCTGCGCTTCATTGGTATAGGGTTTAAACTTTTTCCAGCGGCCTATGGCTTTGTTGTTAAGCGGTTGGCGCACTTGCATTTTGCTGGCGGTTGATACCGGTGCAGTGTTTAAATGAAAATCAAGGCACTGTGGTTGCCAGTCTAAGTCGCAATAGCTCACTAACTCTTTTATTTTTTGCTCTGGTGCGGCGATGAGCTCTTCGTATTTTACTAGTTTAATATTGCTGTGCAGGGCGCTAAAGTGCTGCATCAGTTTATAAAAGCGGCTGTAAAATTTAGCGGTGTCGAGTAAGTCTAAGGAGTACGCGTAGTAGGGGTTATTAATAGTAAATAGCTGACGATAGTTACCAATACAGGTGTCCATGGGGTCGCGAAGTAGGCAAATTATTTTGGCGTTTGGCAGGGCTTTGGTAATTAAATCAATATAAAAAAAGTTAAACGGTAGTTTATCAATAAAGTGTTTATGACTGCCGGTTACAACACGCGTTGCTTCAAGATAAGTGCTGCCAAGTTTTGCAAAATCAAGCTGGTAAGCTTGGCTTAAGGTGTCTATATCGAGTACTTGAGGCGTGTGCGTTTGGCTAAGTTTTTTTACACTTAGGCCAAAGTCTTGCAGCTCGCCCGCCGATTGTACGTCGCTGTGGCTTGATAAAATGCGTTCAACTAATGTGGTGCCAGAGCGCGGCATGCCTAATACAAAAATTGGCTCACTGCTTTGGTTGCCAGCTGTTTGTTGGTTTTTGTATTTATCACCGAGCTGTTTTATATGTGCAAATAAAGCCTCAGACGCTTGGTTATCAAACGCCTTATTAGCGAGTTTTGCTGCTTTACCTTGTTGTAACGCGGTAAAGGCTGCTGAAAACTCTCCTAAGTCTTGATATTCTTTTGCCAGCGCATGACCTATATGCAGTTTAGCGTCGGGATGATTGACCTGTTCGAATATATTTTTTAATCGCGCTATGTGGTTATTATGTTCGGTGACTTTAGTTAAATCGGCTAAGGCAAAATGACTTTGATGATGAATCGGGTTCAGTGCAATGGCATTTTCAAACGCTTGCTGTGCTTTATCAAACTGGCCTAAAAACTTAGCGCATACTCCATAGTTATAATAAAACTGCGGTTGGCTGCTGTTACTTGCCGCAGCTATATTTAACGCGCATGTAAAGTAGTCAGCAGCATGCTGATGTAAACCTGCTTGGGTGAGCGCGACGCCTAATGTATCGGCATCCAGTGCTTTACTAATATGTTTCAGCTTAACGCTAAGGGCAGTGTTTTTTGCTTTTTGTAAGTCGCCAGTAAGGGCGTAACACTTGGCAAGTTGCGCTGTATATTCAATAGACTGGGTAAAGCTTAATGCTTTTTCAATTAGCTTTATCGCTTTGTAAATTTGGCCAACCTGTAAATTAACCATAGCGAGCAAAAAGTAGCCATCAGCAAAGTCTGGCTTTTGTGTTACCAGTTCAACCAGTGCTTTATGCGCTTGCTGAATATTGCCTTGGTTTAAGTTGTTGATAGCGCTTTGGTGTAGTTGCTTTAAGTTTGGCTGCATGAATACTCTTATAAATAATGTACTTACAAAATAAAAAGGCTCAAATTAATTTGAGCCTCTTGATTGTACTTAAACTTATCGTTTAATTACATTTCAAACTTGTCGCTTAATTATATTTCAAACTGATAGTTAAATTTAATGCCAACAGTAAGCGGGCGATTAATAAAGTAACCATAGTTACGTTGTATGTCTGCGCCATTGGCTGTTGTAATATCCGCATCTGAACGACGAACAGAAGTAACCGCATATTTATTAAATAGGTTATCTACATATAAAGTAGTCGACCACGCATCGGCGGTTAATTTAGCTGAAATATTACTTAAGCTATAACCTGGGAGTGCTTCACCGTTGTCACGTAGGCCTACTTTTGAAATTACATCACTTTGTGCAGTTAAACCGTAGTTAATATCAAGGGTTTTATCATTTAAAACGTCTGTTTGGTAGTTAATACCCATAGAGAACTGATGCTCAGGTGAGCCCGGTAAACGGTCGCCATCTTTCGCGCCATTAGTGCCATCGGCATTAAATAAATACGGAGCGTCTGAGGTTAGTTCTGCTTTTGTATAGGCATAAGTTGCATAGGCAGTAAACGAGTCCGATAAAATTGCACGCGTGGCAATTTCAATCCCTTTCGCATTTGCGCTACCAGCATTTGATAAGTAAGGTAATTGGCCTACTGTTGTTGCACCGGCGATTTGTGCGTTATCCCAATCTACATTGAATAGCGCAGCATTAAAGTGAAGCTGGCTTCTCATCCAAGTACTTTTGAAGCCTAGCTCATAGTTGGTGGTTGTATCGGCATCGTATAGCATTTCATCAGGTGTACCACAGCCTGTTTGTTGGTCCTCAGGTAGAGGGGTTGGGCAAGGCACTAAGCCATTTGAGCCACCAATTCTAAAGCCTTCACTTATAGTTGCATACGCCATTACTGAATCTGTAAATTGGTATTTAGCATTAAATTTGAACAGATTACCGTTATCACCGGCTTCGTTCTCTTCAAAGTTAACTGAAATTGCATCAGGTGCTGCACCTTCATACAAGGTATTTGCTAATGGGAAGTCAAAGGCCGCTTTTGATTCTACGTCGTATTCGTAAAAACGCGCGCCAATAGTAATGTCGAGTTTATCGGTTACTTGGTAACCTACTTCACCAAAAAGTGCTGATTCAGTGACTTTGCTGCCAGTAATTTCTAAATACTCTAAAGAGTCAGGTCTAAGTTGTGCGCCACCAAAATTATCAACTGCGAACTGATCAAAGCCTGGCGTAAACTCTCTGCTTGATGCGTCGGTATCGGTTTTATTGTAAAAACCACCAACAATCCAGTTTAAATCGCTATCACTTTGTGAGACCAAACGTAGCTCTTGAGTGAAGGTATCGACTTCGTCTAATTCACGGGTAAATGCCGAAAACGAAGGAAACTCCTCGTAGCCATAGTCTAAACGAATTAAAAGGTCAGTTTGGTCGCGTTGACCATCGGCTTCAAAGTGTGAAATACCGGTAGCTGATACCAGTTCGGCAAAACCTAAGTCGGCTTTAAGTTCGAGGCTCAGTAATTGATCTTCTTTTTCCCGTGGCTCTTCAAAACGGTACGCTGACTCGTATTTGCCGATGCGATCATTTAAACCATTATTTCCGTTAAGGCTATTGTGATGAACAATTGAGCGGCCTTCGGTGTCTTGCTTTTGATAGAAGTAGTTTAATGTGCCTTCGAATGACTCGTTTGCCTTGTAACGCAATGAAATACGCCCAGTTGTGGTGGTTTCACCGTTGGCGTCTTTTACATTTTTAAGATTGCTGTTTACTGCATCAAGGTTTGTCCAATCAGGGTCGGTGATCGACACACCTGGTTCACGAACGGTGTAGGCGTAGTCTATAAACCCTGGGTCTTCATAAATATTTAAACTGGTACGTACCGCCAGTTTGTCTTCAATCAATGGTAAGTTGAAGATAAAACCGGCTTCGCCACCGACCGAATCACTTTCTTGAGTTTGAAAAACATCACCAAATACTTCACCTGATATGAAATCAAGCTCAGGCTCTTTAAGCATGTAGCGAATAGCGCCACCCAATGTGCCTGCGCCATACAATGTGCCTTGCGGTCCAATAAGTACTTCTACTCGTTCTACATCAACAAGGCGCATATCTACCGATACTGGAATTTCGTTAATGTAAGTGGCTACCGTGCCGCCATCTGATGAAGGGCCTGATGAATTTGTATTTAATCCACGAACTATAATAGGTGAGCCAGAGCGACCACCTTGATCAGTAATTGTTAAACCTGGCACCCAACGCGCTACATCGGCTAATTCGCTGATATTTTGGTCTTTCATTACATCGGCATCAAGCGCAGTAATGTTAAGAGGCGCAGCCTGAATAGAACCACTTCGACGTGTTGCTGTAACCTCAATAACTTCAAGCGATTTATTTTTTTCAATAATTTGCTCTTGTGCTGTTGCATTACCGCTAAATAATACACCGCTCAGTGCGCTTGATACAGCCAAGGTTAACAGGCTTGGTTTAAACATAAAAATTGATCCCAGTTAGATTTAGTACGTTAATAAATGAGCGCTAATAATATCAGGGAGTTTTGTTGATGGAAATAAAAATATGAATTTTAATTCACTTTTTTAGAATAAAAATTAAGTTGTGGTTTTTTGCTTAAATTTAAAGTTTAAATATAACAAGGTGTTTGTATAAATAATGCACACACAGGAGATGGTATATATTGTTTTAAGTGCAACAATGAATGGTGTGAAAGGAGAGATAAAACGTAGGCTTAATTATACTAAGAGGGAGTTGTAAAATAGGAGATGAGAAGTTGCGCCATGATAGTTCATGACGCAATTAAATTATTAAACTCTAAGCAGCAGGCTGCTTTTTACCATTAGACATGGAGCTACCTACCGAGGCAATAATCACCAGTAAAATAGCCAGCCACTGCCAAATGCTTAGCAGTTCACCTAAAATAACTAAGCCAGCGAGTGCTGCAATTGCAGGTTCTAGGCTCATTACAATACTAAAACCTTGTGGCGACATATTACGTAAAGTAATCATTTCAAGAGTATAAGGCAGGGCGCTTGAAAGCACGGCGATAGCAATGCCTAATGGAATAATATCCCAAGTAAATGCAGCACTTTGTGAAATGCCGCCATAAGGCACCAGCACAATGGCTGATATTGTCATGCCCATCGCAACCGTTGCGCCACCAGAGCTTTGGCTGCCTGTTTTTTTACCAAATAAAATATAGCCAGCCCAACAGGCACCCGCCGCAAGTGCGAGCACTACACCGACTGGATCAAGGCTGTCTTGACCTTTCATATCAGGTAAAAGTAATAATATACCGGCCACTGCACAGGCAACCCAAAATAAGTCACGTTTTCTGCGAGAAGAAAACAACGCGACAGCTAATGGGCCTGTAAATTCAAGCGCAACCCCAATACCTAATGGGATACGTTCTATCGCGTAATAAAATAGAATATTCATGCCGCCTAAACTTAATCCATAAATTAATATGGGTAAGCGTTGGCTTGCAACAGGGAAGTGTTTCCATGGTTTAAAAATCAAACACAAAATAGCGGCCGAAAACCCTAAACGTAAGGCTGTTGTGCCCTCAGGTCCAACAATAGGAAAAAGCTGTTTAGCCAGTGACGCGCCTGACTGAATCGTCATCATTGCTAGCAATATGCATAAAATAGCCAGTAATAGATCTTTGGTTGATTTTTGCATGGATGTCCTTAAAGATTGCGATGAATTTTGGCGGCATGTTACCTGCTTTTGATCTCAGAGGTAAGTCAAATTTTGTGATCTTTTTAAGCTTAATTCAAAATAGCAGTGTTTAGTAAAGTGCGCTCAAAGGCCAAGCGATAAAATACGCTTATCGCTTAGCCGATAGTTTTTGTTTTATTAAGAGGATAAATCTGCTGGGTAAACAACACCAAGTTGTGCGCGTGCGGTGTCAAGTACTTGCATTACATCGACAGAAAGCTGATGAGTATTAACGCTAGACTCCCCCTGATTTTGCTCAATGGTATTAATAAAATGGTTGAGTTCGTACTTCATAAAGTGCTCGTCAAATTCCGTGCTAATAAGCTCTTTTTGGCCATTGTTAGCAATAAACTCTATTTTTTTAAGCTGCGACACGGCTTCGATTCTAATTCGACCTAATTCCCCCTGAATTTCAGTGATATTTTCGCCTTGTGAAATTTTCGAATAGCTGATCACCGCTTGTCTGTCGGGATAATTTAAAAGCACATCGCCTGCACCATCCACACCACTTTCAAGTAATACGCCGCTGGCGTGCACAGAGCGTGGTGCTCCCCATAATGCAATAACGAGATAAAGTGGGTAAATACCCAAATCTAGTAAGGCACCATTTGCAAATTCAGGTAAAAAAGTATTAGGGCGCTCACCATTTTTATACTTGTCGTAACGTGATGAGTACTGACTAAATTGACCAATAAACTTACGTGGTGTGCCTATTTTTTTTAGGGCAGCTTGTAAGTGCGCAAAATTAGGTAAGTGCGTTGTCATCATCGCTTCCATGTAAAGGCGCTGATGCTGCTTTGCCGCAGTTAAAATAGCCGCAAGTTGCTTGCTATTAGCCGCTGAGGGCTTTTCGCCTAATACGTGTTTGCCCGCTTTTAAACACTGTATTGCATATGCACTGTGCAGGCTATTGGGCGCCGCTATATAGACTGCGTCTACTTGTTCATCTTGGCACACAGCATCAATAGAGGTAAAAATTTTAGCATCGGTATTTGTTGGATGATTAGCTAAAAAGCGCTCGCCGCTGCTTATTTGGCGAGAGCAAATACCGTATAAATTAAAATTGCTGAGAGTATTAGCCGCTGCCAATAACGTGTCGCTAATAAAATTAGTACCTACAATTACAAAATTCATGAATAGCCTTTGCTGTTTTTAAACAAGGGCGCAGTTTAACAATGTTTGGCTCTAAATGCGCGGGCAGAGCAATTAAACCAACGTTTAATGCTAGTACATAACGTAGCTTGCTCCTGATAACCTAAAAGCTCTGAAATTTGAGTCACCGACAATTGGTTTTGTAATAAATAGTGCTCACATAAGGCGCGGCGAGTGGCGTCTTTGAGCTTTACAAAACTGGTATCGTGCTTTTTAAGTTCTCGGTGCAAGGTGCGAGGGTGAATATTAAGCGCAGCGGCAATAGTATTATTAGCGCTTTGAAATATCGGCAGCATAATGCGAATAAGCGCGCTTACCTGATCGGGTAAAGATTGGCCATAAGCATTATTTTCAGCTAAAAAGTTAAGTGCTGCTTGGGTTTTATGTTGCTTAGTTATGTTAAGTGTTAAATCTAAGTCTTGTTTGGCAATTAATACACCGGCGCTATTTCTGTGAGTAATAACCTTACACCCAAAATGCTGGTGGTAGGTCTGCTTATTTGCGCCTAGGGTATGAGGTAAAAATACACTTTGTGGCTTACAGCGGCCATTACTCATATTTTTTAAGGTAGCTATGGCCAATGCAATGGTGAGCTCTATTACCTGGTTTATTGCCGGTAATGGCCTGAGATTTATAGCGAATGATAAAAACACGTGCTCATTATCATCAAGTGGGAGAGTGGTTAAATTAAGCGCTGGCGTATGCAAGTGTAAATATTTTATCACCCAATCTAACCCCTCAGCTAAGTTAGTGCCTGTTTGAGCGGCTATTGCAATATGGCCTAAAATATCAAAGCTTTGCAGACTTGCTAGTTTTAACCCAAAATTTGGACAATTTAGTGTATTCGCGCAATGCTCTAATAGCTGTGCATACGCGCGGTAAGTAAGGGTTTCTTGCTCTAGTTTATTAAAGTCCACACTAATGGCGCACTGCTGCATTATGGCTGAGAAATCCCCCCCAAGTTCTGCAATTAAATGGTCTATTCCTTGTAAAGAGGTGGCTCTAATTAAGCGGCTCATAAAATATACTTTTGCGTGAGGATGTCTAAAAATAACAAGTTTTTATTCGATGTTCCATGCAAACTGGTTTTTTAATTGGAGAATAAGTATGCATATCACTACATTTGATTACATTGTTGTTGGCGCAGGCAGTGCAGGCTGCGTTATCGCATCGCGATTATCTGAAAATAAAAATGTGAGTGTGTGCTTAATTGAAGCGGGCGGCAGTGATAAAGGTGCAATGGTTCAAATGCCTGCAGGGGTCGCTGCAAGCGTGCCTTATGGCATTAATAGCTGGCATTACAATACGGTACCTCAAAAAGAACTTAATAATCGCTGCGGATTTATGCCTCGTGGCAAAGTGCTTGGCGGTTCAAGTTCTATTAATGCCATGGTTTATATTCGAGGTAATAAGCACGATTATAATAGTTGGGCTGCACTGGGCAATGAGGGCTGGGATTATGAGAGTTTATTGCCTTATTTTATTAAAGCTGAAAATAATAAAACCTTTACTGAAAGTGATGTACACGGGGTTTATGGTCCTTTGCATGTGCAGGATTTAAGCCAGCCAAGCCCAGTAAATCAGCTGTTTTTAAACGCCTGCGAACAACAAGGTGTACCGCACAATGCCGATATAAACGCAGGGCAGCAAGTGGGAGCCAGGTTATCGCAAGTGACTCAATATCAAGGGGAGCGTTGTAGCGCGGCAAAAGCGTATATAACCCCTCATTTAAATCGAAAAAACCTAACTGTGCTTAGCAAAGTACACGTTAATAAAGTGCTTTTTTGCGATAAAACCGCAACCGGAGTCTCTGTTTCTATAAACAATAAGGCCGTTGTATTGCATGCAAAAAAAGAGGTGGTTTTAAGCGCTGGCGCAATTAACTCACCGCAAATTTTAATGCTATCGGGAGTTGGCCCTAAAGAGCAACTAAAGCAGCATAATATTGAAATAGTAAACGAGCTTTCTGGTGTTGGAGAGAACCTTCATGACCACTTAACCGTTGTGCCATTGTATAAAGCTAAATACAGTAAAGGCACATTTGGTATAAGTGCGGGTGGGGCGTTTAATATTGCAAAAGGATGCGTTGATTGGTTTGCCAAACGTGAAGGGCAGCTTACTAGTAATTTTGCAGAATCACATGCCTTTATAAAGCTATTTTCCGATTCAAAAGTACCCGACGTACAGCTTGAATTTGTAATTGGGCTGGTGGATGACCATAGCCGTAAACTGCACCTAGGCCATGGTTATAGTATTCACTGTAGTATTATGCAACCTAAAAGCCGTGGCACGATTCGATTAGCCGATGCCAACCCCTTGAGTGCACCACTTATTGATCCTAATTATTTAAGCCACCCCGATGATTTAAACGTGATGTTAGCGGGGCTTAAAAAAACACTGCAGATTATGCAAAGTGAAGCATTTGATGTAATTAGAGGTAATATGGTTTACCCGCTAGATATTAACAATAATGAGCAGCTTATTGAGTATATTAGGCAAACGGCTGAGACTGAATATCACCCTGTAGGCACTTGTAAAATGGGGCAAGATCCCATGGCGGTAGTGAATAGCCAACTACAAGTACATGGCGTGAAAAATTTGCGTGTGGTTGATGCTTCAATTATGCCGCATATAATTACCGGCAACACCAATGCTGGTGTGATAGCCATTGCAGAAAAAGCGGCTGATTTAATTAAGCAAGCAATTTAAGTTGTTTTATAAAACGCTGTTAACCATTGCTGCCAGTCTTGCTCTAGTTTGATCATTTGCAGGTGTTTTTTAGCAGCAAAATGCTTGCTTTTATCCTCGTCAGCTAAAAACGGCCCTACACGACATAGCGAGCAATAATTATCGGATAAGTAAGCAGGCAAAGTTAACAAGCTAGCTAGTTCAGGTAAGGGTTTTTCACTAAATACATAGGTAATGCCGCTGGTGTCTTTAACGTGTTTATCACGGTCAACATTACGAATTTTATAACCATTAAAGTGACTAATATCAAATGGCATTTGCCCCTGATATTGTGCGTTTAAATGGGTATTTAAACTGCCCTCAATATTCCATTCTCGATAAGGTTTAACATCTTTTGAAGTGATGAAACATAGCCCTGCACCTTGTGGATTTAAAGCAAACTCATTGGCGTATTTTATAAATTGATGCAGTAATGCGCGGTTAAGTACGTTCATGCTGGTATGGCGTGTATTGTGTTCAAATGCATCGCGACCAACAAACGCAGGAATAAGCGGAAATTGAAAAATAACCACATCAAAACTATGTAAATGCTGGCCGAGCGTTTGCCAACATTGTGGGTTGGTTACATCAAAGCTATTAAGTACTTCTACCTTTTGCGACTTTAAAGCATTGAGCGCATTGTCTGGGTACTTTTGCTCAATAGTTGATTGGTCGTCGTAAGTGGATGCCACTAACTTTTTTGGCTTAATATGACGATAAAGCGCATTTGAAAACGATAAATCGCCATCACCTACCGTAAGTATGTTCCAGTTTGGATTTAAATACATATTAGCGTGAAGATGTGTTTGGGTTTTCGGGCTCATCATTTTGCTGAGGTGCTTGATGCAACCTGTACATAGCTAAACGTGTTTTTAAACCCTCAATAGCAACCTGTTTTAAAATTAGGTTAAAGGTAATCAAAATAGCAAAAACAATGTGGATAGGACCATGGGTAAATCCTGCGTCAGGATCAAATATAGATAAGCCAAACAATACAAACAACACAACCATTAGTATTTCAATGAGTTGATTTGAATAAAAAGAAAGACGACCTTCGCTTTTATGATCTTTTTTTATGCTAATGGCACAAAAAAAAGGGATCACTTTTATTTTAAAAGCGGCGTTTTTTTCTACAAAATTCTCACCAAGGTCAGTAAGCTGTTGGCGCAATTGGTCTATCATGGGGTGTCCTCTCAATACAGTGCGCGGATGTTACCCTATTACAGACCAATGGTTAAGTAATGGCGTGTTATTTAGGGTAAATACTCATACCAATAATTAAGATATGACACACAAACACCACAGATGTAAGCACAAAGCGCATTTTTTGGTAATCTTTGTGATAACCCTGCCAATGAATCGACGCTTTTTCGAAAATCAGTACTAACCAAAAGCTCGCGCCTAACCAAGCAAGCATCCACTCAATCGGCAAAAATGATAAAAACGGTATAGGAATTACCGGCAGCACAGCTTTAATGGCATCGGCAAAGCTTTGTTGCCCTGCATGCCATAAATTACCTGCCATAAACGCTAAAATAGCGATGCTGTAAAAACTAAAAAACTCTAAATTAACACTGTTACTGCCAAACATAAGTGGCCAACCCACACAGCCTAAAAACGGCAGCAAGCCCAAATAGCCTAGTTGAATGTGATTAACAAATTTTTCCATGGGTAAGCGCCTTAATCGAGTAGGTATTTCAACACTGCTAGTGTAACAAGGATAGATAGAGTTATCTTATAAAATTTATACAATGATTAAACGACCATGTTATTTATGACGATCACTCATTTTAATTAAAATAGTGTTTTTGGAAGCGCTAAGTTAGTGATTATTCGATTATTACCTATACTGATTGTGGGAATCAGTAAATGGATGATTAGTATGGCTAACAATGTCACTCGACGTAAATTTTTAAGTACGCTAGCGGTCGGTGCTGCGACCTCTGCTGTCGCATTTAAAGCGCCGTATGTGTTTGCAAAAAAACCGGTTACGCTTAGAGTCATGGGAACGCATGTAACTTTACAAGAAGAGCTTAGAGTCCGCGCCATGCAAGAGCTCGGTATTAATATTGAATTTACCCCTATGGGGAGTGCGGCCGTTTTACAAAAAGCAGCAGCTGATCCCTCTTCATTTGATTTATATGAACAATGGTCTGACTCAATTAATATATTGTGGCAAGCCAATGCTATTCAACCAATTGAAGTAGAAAGACTAAAATATTGGCAGGAAATAAACCCACTAACCAAAACCGGTAAGTTAGTTCCCACAGCAAAATTGGGCGCAGGTGATGCGCCCAACAAAATTTTATATGTTCAACAAGATGGCTCACTTGGAAGCCAAGCAACTGATAAAATAAGTTTTATGCCTTATGTTCACAATGTGGATTCATTTGGCTATAACACTAATTTTATACCTAAGGGTGTGGCTTACGAGACTGAGTCATGGGGCTGGTTGCTTGAAGAGAGTAACAAAGGTCATGTAGGTTTGGTGAATGCCCCCACCATAGGTATTTTCGATGCCGCATTGGCAGCCCAGGCTCAAGGGCTGATGACATTTAATAATATTGCCAATATGAGTGTTGCAGAAATAGACAAACTGTTTGCAATTTTAATTAATAAAAAGCAAGCAGGGCATTTTTCTGGGTTTTGGACATCGGTGCCACAATCTGTTGAGTTTATGCTTAAAAAGCGCGTGCATATTCAAAGCATATTTTCACCGGGGGTGACTGCATGTAGAGCCCAAGGTTTACCCGTTGTTAATGCATCTCCTAAAGAAGGGTATCGAGCATGGCATGGGGTAATGTGTCTCTCTGCTAATACGGTAGGGCACGTAAAAGACGCCGCTTATGAATATATGAACTGGTGGTTATCGGGCTGGCCTGGTGCATTTATTTCAAAGCAAGGTTATTACATTTCTAATCCAGAACGTAGTAAAGAAATAATTACCACCCCCGAATGGGATTATTGGTACGATGGCAAAGAAGCGACTCAACCACTAGCGGGTACCGATGGCAAAAATATAATTATGCCAGGGCAAATTCGCGATGGCGGCAGCTATGAAAAGCGCTTTTCTAATATTGCGGTGTGGAATACAGTGATGGATAACTACGATTACAGTTTAGATAAATGGTTTGAACTACTAAACGCATAAGGGAATTGAATGCTGAAACAGTTAATTGGTTCTTTATCTATTAAAGTATTATCTTCGTTGGCTATTTTTATTTTAATACAAATAATAGTTTACGTTGTTATTAATGAGCGAACCGACAAAATAGAGCAAGCCAGTAAAAATGTATTGAATATTAATGGGCTGTCAGTTGTTGTATTTGAAATTAACAAAGATATTTTACAGATTCAACGAGATATTTCGGTTTATGGTGTGTCGGGTAGCGAGGTTATTTTTGATAAAATAAAAAGCACTCAGCAAAGTATTCAAGCGCGGTTAATTGAAGCACAACAGCGAATTCAGCAACACAAGATTAAAAACTCATTAAACGCCATGCAATCATTGGTTTTAAATTATGGCAAAAGTATCGATAGTCTTAAAAAACGATATGATGAAAAGTCTAAAATTATTGAGCAACAGTTACCAAATACCTACGAATTAGCATTAACTACCTTAGCAAGCAGGGATCGAGAAACGGCCAAGCTGGGCAAGGATTTATTATTGTTTCAGCTAAAGGATCATTGGCATCATCTGTATCGCAATTCAATCCTGTTTTTAACTCAACGCGATTACGCCAAACGTAGTCAAGTAAAACAGCGGCTACAATTAATTAAACAATTAACCAACAGTGGCGCTACAAACAAAATGATTGGCCACAACAAGGTCGAGCAACTAAATAGTTTAACAACTAAATTCGAGTCTTTATTTGCTCAGGCCATTCAAGCTAATAGAAACTATTTAACCTTAAGTAATATTGTTATTGCCGGTGATTCGGTCGAGTTTTCAGCACTTGCCAAAAAATTGCAAGAAGATGCATTGTTGTTGCTTAGTGATATTTCGAAAACCAGTCAAGAGAGCATTGATGCTGCGCAAACTGTTATTCAAGTGTCGTTATTTTTGTCTGTTACCTTGTTTATTCTTTTCGCTTTATTTTTTCACTTTCATATTATTAAAGCGATTAACAGGCTCACATTTAGTTTTAGATCATTTCTAAATGGTGATTTCTCAGCAAACATAGCTGATATTAACCGTGAAGACGAAATAGGGTTTTTAGCCCAAGCAGCAAATAAATTTAGAGTGCTAAACGAGCGCCTAGTTGAAGCAAAAAAAGCGGCAGAAGAAACATCCCGAATCAAATCTGAGTTTTTAGCTAATATGAGCCATGAAATACGCACTCCCATGAACGGTATTTTAGGCATGGTACAGCTAGTGAGTAATACAGAGCTTGATGCTAAACAAAAACGCATGATTGAGGTTATTAGCTCTTCAGGTAACAGTTTATTGGTTATTCTTAATGACATTCTTGATTTAAGTAAGCTTGATGCCGATAAAATGCTACTAGAAAATAGAGAGTTTAAATTAAGTGCTTTATTGTATGAGCTGGAACAAATTTTTAAATCGCAAGCCGACCATAAAAATATAGAGTTTAAAATAGTAAAAGAAAAAGTAGATTCTGTTGATTTGGTACAAGGCGACGAAACCCGTTTAAAACAAGTACTAATGAATTTATTGGGGAATGCATTTAAATTTACAGAGTGTGGAACAGTAACATTATCTGTTGCTCTAAAAGAGAAAAATAGCAATGAAGTGATGTTACTATTTAGCGTTATCGATAGTGGTATAGGTATTTCACAACATAGTATAAAAACGTTATTTGATGCTTTTACACAAGCTGACACTTCAACAACACGTCGTTTTGGTGGTACAGGGCTTGGATTAACTATCTCTAGT
Organism: Pseudoalteromonas sp. US3C1013; assembly: GCF_048401115.1. Taxonomy (GTDB): domain Bacteria; phylum Pseudomonadota; class Gammaproteobacteria; order Enterobacterales; family Alteromonadaceae; genus Pseudoalteromonas; species Pseudoalteromonas undina. Next base: position 385,312 of record NZ_CP183076.1, read on the forward strand.
AAAATATTAAACTTAATGGGCAGTAATTTACAAGTAGAAAGTGAATTGGATAAGGGTTCGACATTTTACTTTCAGTTAAGGCTTAATATTCCCATTGCAAATAAAAGCGTAAAACAACAAGCACAATTACCCGATGTAAATATTAAAAATAAAGATGTGCAGGTATTAATTGCCGAAGATAATCCGGTAAATCAAATCGTGCTAGAAAGCTTTTTAAAAGCAATGGGTATTAAACATATTATCGTGGCAGATAATGGTGAAATAGCGCTTGAACTATGTACTAAACAACAATTTGATTTAATTATGATGGATATCCAAATGCCGGTAATGGGCGGGCTTTTGGCAACTAAATATATTAGGGAACTAGCCAATTACCACGATGTGCCGATTATTGCCGTTACTGCAAACATCACTGAGAAAGACGAGCCTGAGTACGTGACAGCGGGTATAACTAACACTATAAACAAGCCTATAGAATTCAATAGTTTAAAAGTTATAATTGACCAGTATAGCGAGTAAGAATAAACATCCTATGTGCTTTTATATTTTTTGGTAGTATTGGTTAGCAATACACTCAAAAGTTAAAAGCGCCTTTAGGCGTTTTTAACTTTAATTAGCAATACATATTTTCAGTGGTTTATTCATTATCACCACCAAAATGCTAACTACTGGGTTGTATCTCTAAGTAGCTGTTAATGGTTGATTCGAGTTTTTTGTAGCTAGTTTGAATGAGCTCTAATTTATTCTTCATACTGCCCATGGCATTTTCACTGGCCATTACTTCTAATTCATCAAATAATTTATGCAAGTTAGCCGCACCTACATCACCTGATGAGCCTTTCAAGCCATGACTTAATTTTGATATTTGCGATAAATTATTGTTATTTATTGCATCCTCAAGTTCTTCTAGCTTCATTGGTGTACTCTGAAGGTATAATTCACATACTTTTATAAGAAGCTCTTCATTATTTAATAACCGAGATAGCGCGTTATCTTTATCCCAATCAGGTAAACTTTGACTATCCAAAGTATCAGAAATTGGTTTATTAATTTCGTTAAGCTGATTATTTTCCAATGGAGCTTCTTTTATAAAAGTTGAAGACAACCACTTTGTAGCCGTTGCAACTAATACCTCTGCAGAGATTGGTTTAGTGATGTAATCACTCATTCCTGCATCTAGGCATTTTTGTCTTTCACCCATCATTGCATTAGCAGTCATAGCGACTATGGGAATATCAATATTTTGAGGCGCTGCTTCACCAGCTCTTATTTGTTTTGCTGCATCATAACCATTTAATATAGGCATTTGGCAGTCCATAAATACACAGTGGTATTGATGATTATTGGCCACCGAGTTAACAAGTTTTTCTACTGCTTGTTGGCCATTTGACGCGGTATCTATCTCTAAAGATAAACATGACAATATACCCGCGGCTACTTCTATATTTATTTCGTTATCATCAACGATAAGAACATGTGCCCCTTTAAAGTCAGAGTTATCAGTTTTAACTGAGTCTGATTCACGGCGTTTGTTAATATTAATATTACTGCTACCAGCACTTATTTTATCTTCAAGGCTGCGTTCATCGGCGACTGTTTTTAAAAACTCTGAAATAAGTATTGGTTTAGAAAGTAAGCTGGCTTGCACGTGTCTTGTCTTAATTTGAGGATAACCGCGATTTGCTAATAAAATAACTTTAATTACATGATGATTAGCAATAGTTGGCCACATTTCATCTAAACGTTTTAACAATGTGTCGTCTTGTTCAATAAGTATAAAGTCAGGTAAAGACACGTTTTTTATATCATCTGAAACAAGAGATTGTTGTAATTGTTCAGCTGAAAAACTATTTCCAGAAAAAGCAGCTATTAAATTATTTATGCTGTCGGCTAACTCGTTATTTTTAGTCACAATAGCGAAGCTTTTGTTTTTTAATCGTGGGGCAAAACTATAATGAGTTGTATCATCATTGCTCAGTGTTAGTTTTATGTGAAAACTACTACCTAGAGACTTTTCTGACTCAAAGCTAATTTCTCCTCCCAGCAGGCTGCAAAGCTGTCTGCATATAGAAAGCCCCAGCCCTGTTCCACCAAATTTAGATGCCACGCTTTTATCTTCTTGGGAAAAGGCGGTAAATAATTTGTTCTGGTTTTCTTGTGCAATGCCCACACCGCTATCGGTAACTTTTACGTGAACGGTCACAGTATCATTGCTTGTTTGCTCGCAATAAGCGGTGACCTTTATAAACCCAGTTTCAGTAAATTTAATCGCATTATTTACTAAGTTAGTCAGAATTTGTGAAAAACGATGGGGGTCAGTTGTAATCGTTTTACATTTTAAATTCACAACATCTAAAACAAATTCGAGGCCTTTCTCCTGAGCTTTAACAGCCATACTGCCACAAACACTTTCGATTAATTTTATTAAATTAAACTCTTTAAAGTTCAACTCAAGTTTACCTGCTTCTATTTTAGATAAATCCAAAATATCATTTATTAATACAGATAAAGCACTCACACTCACTTCGGTCATTTCTAAATAGTTTTTTTGTGTTTCACTCAATGGCTCTTTTTTTATTAAGTTTAAAGTACCCACTATGCCATTAAGTGGAGTACGCATTTCATGGCTTATATTAGAAATAAACGCGCTTTTTACTTCACTGGCTTGTTTGAGCTCTTTAGTGCGAATGGCTACTTTATTTTCAAGCTCATGATTTACTTTTATTATTTCATTCTCAATGGTGCGCTCTTTGGTTACATCTCTGGCTATTATTGCAATACCAATAAACATTCCAAATTGATCGATAATGGCTGATAAAGAGAGTGAAAAGTAGCGTTTAGTAGAGCCGTTACTGATACTAGCGTCTTGCTTAAATTGACGAGTACCATCAGTGAACTTTTCAATTATCTCGTTAAAATTTAGCTGATCTATTATTTTTAAATCATTAATTGGTTTTCCAATTGCTTCTAACTCTCCAAGCTTAAACATCAGAGTTGCGGCATTATTCCAACTAGATACAATACCGTTATTGGTAATGCCAATTACCGCATCAGATGAGCCGGTTATAATTGCCTCAGATTGTGCGCGCGCATTTGCAAGCTCTTGGCTTTTGCGAAGACTACGATTGAAAAATGCGAGAATGATAGTTAATAAAATAACCAAAATAAGCAAAAAGGTGTAGAGCTTTGTTCTGCGTTCCATTTCAATATTTTTTATATACTCAACAGGCGCTAAAACGTGGCTAGATAAAAAGTTTTGTTTTTCACCCAGCGCTAAAGTGATTTGTTTTCTTGCAGTGTAATAACTTGTTTGCGCAATGCTTTTTGGTTTTATAAGCGACAATGAGCTATTAGCAACGGGGTTGAAAGTGTAATTATTATTGATGCTAATATCACTACCTAGGTCTTTACCAAAGGTGAAGTTTTTATTTGGATGCAATAAAAAATAGCCGTTACTGTCAGTTAAAGCGATTTCAAATGGTGAATTAATACTGTTGCTAATAATGCTTATTAAGTTATTAGCATTAACGTTAATTATGATAAAGCCAAATCTATTTTGATTTTCATCAAAAATTGGCATAGACAGCCTCAACATCGGGCGATAAGGAAACTCTATTTTACCGTACTCTCTATTCAACGAAATTTCAGACAGATACATTTCGCCATCAGAGAGTTTACTGCTGGCCGTAAAGTACTCTTGCGCTCCTTTATTTTGGAGCTTATTTAAATCTATAACCTCTACTGCACCCTGAACGCGATCAACCCTTACCAGTTCTTGTCCTTTTTTGTTGGTACTGATGATTCTTAGCTGCTCGTAATCGGGGTTATTTTTTAAAAACGCTGCAAATATAATTTCAAGCCTTGTTTTCCATTGAGCATAGGTGGTGTTCTCTAGTGGGTCTACACCTTTGTTATTTGATGCCCTGGCTAAACCTTTGATTGGAGGGGTTGCGTGTAAAAAACGAATATCTCGACGGTAGTTTTCAATAACCTCTTGTGTTTGTGAATTAATAGATTGGTTTTTGTCTATTATTTCTAGTTCTACAGAGCCAAGTACTGAGCGCGATAAACTTGCTTCATTAATAATAATGGCTACAACAATTAAGGTAATTATGGCGGATAAAGAAATAGGGAATAAAAGGGTGTAATTACTTACCTGACGAATTATCCTTTTCTTAAGATTTATTGGCATCCACTACTCCAATTAAAGACCAGCCATTATTTAGCTACCATAAACTTAGAGAGCTATAGGTAATTTATCAAGTTTTACTTTTAATAAAGAGTTTTGTTTTGTATTCATTTATCTCAAATTTAGAACTCTACAAACCCTTTTTGATTGACGCTAATAATATAATGCTTAAGTATATATTTTAGGTAATTGGTGGAGGTTTGGGTTAACTAAGCTAGGCTTTATGTGCATTTGTTTAATTTTTTATGGGAAGTGATTGTGTTAACCACTGTAGATCAAAGCTTTGCGCATCGAGTACTTATTGTTGATGATGAACCCACTAGTTTAATGATTTTAGAGGGAGCTTTATCAGATATTGCAGAAGTTATATGTAGCGATACTGGTTTTGGCGCCATTGAAAAAGCACAGCAGTTCTTACCAGAAATTATTTTATTAGATATTGAATTACCTGATATTAGCGGGTTAGAAGTGTGTAAACGCTTAAAAAACGATCCCAAAACTAGTGGTGTAACAGTAATATTTATTACCTCCCATAATGAGAGTAAGTTTGAGCATTTGTCTTTAGAGTTGGGTGGGATTGACTATATACAAAAGCCCGTTGATCTTAAGGTATGCCGCTTGCGCGTTGGCAATCATCTAAAACTAAAAACACAAGAGCAACAACTAAAACATTCACAGCGTTTACTTGCTATTGAATCAGAAAGATTGCGCGTAACGCTCAACTCGATTGGCGACGCAGTTATAGCAACAGACAAAGACGAAAAAATAACGTTTATGAACCCGATTGCAGAGATGATGACCGGTTGGGTAATGCATGAAGCAGTTGGTAATCATATTTCAGAGGTTATGCAACTACGGGATGCAACCACAAAGCACAAAAGCCTTAATCCAATTTCTATTGCTTTAAAAGAGCAGCGAAGAGTAGCTATGGCGCTTAATTGCCAATTAACGAGCTTAAATGGCAGAATTCATCGGGTTGAGGATTCTGCTTCCCCCATCAGAGATGAAAAGGGGAATATTATTGGCGCGATTATAGTTTTTCATGATGTGAGCGAGTCGATTGCGATGGCTGTTAAGATGAGCCATTTAGCAAACCATGACCAATTAACCGATTTACCCAATCGAATTTTATTACATGATCGCGTTGCGCATGCTTGTCAGGTATCTGTGCGTAATGGTTTTTTAGTGGCGTTAATGTTAATTGATATTGATCATTTTAAATATTTAAATGATACAGAGGGACACCATGTTGGCGACCAAATCATAAAACTGGTTGCTAAACGACTTGAATCTATTGTTGATTTAAATACGACCTTGGCCCGTGTTGGCGGGGATGAATTTGTATTGTTGCTCCCAGATATTAAATCGCCGTGTCATGTTGATGCTGTTGCATCTGATATTTTGTATGCAATGCATCAACCTTTTCGTGTTGATGGAAGAGAGTTTAATTTAACTATAAGCGTGGGAATTAGTATTAATCCAACGGATTCTGATTCTGCCGAATTAATGATGTCGCATGCTGATGCAGCAATGTATAAAGCCAAAGAGCACGGTAGAGATAGATTTTGTTATTTTTCAGATGACTTAGAACATGAGTTTCATCAACGTCAAAATATAGATAAGATTTTAAGAAATGCACTTGAAAATGACACGTTGGAAGTTCACTTTCAGCCCAAACTTAGCCTAAAAAATAAATTAATTATAGGCGCTGAGGCGTTAGTAAGGTTAAGAGATGAGGAGGGGAGTTTAATATCTCCGTTACACTTTATTCCATTAGCTGAAGAGACTGGTTTAATTAATAAGTTGGGTCATAGCGTTTTAAAACAAAGCTGCAGAGCGGCTAAACGCTGGCTAGATAAAGGCCATCCAATTAAAGTTGCTGTTAATGTGGCGGCTAAACAATTTACAGATCCTAAATTTATAGAAAGCGTAGCGCAAATACTTGAGGATACTGAGCTTCCTAGTGGTTATCTTGAATTAGAGGTGACAGAAAGCGCTTTAATGAGTGATTTTGATGAAACAAGTAGAATATTAAACGGACTTTCAAACCTTGGTTTGAGCATAGCGATAGATGACTTTGGAACGGGTTATTCGAGCTTGTCGTATTTAAAACTATTCCCTGTTGATGTATTAAAGATTGACCAGTCATTTGTTAAAGATATGGTTGATGATAAGCAAAGCCTAGATATAGTGAAAGCAATTACCCATTTAGCGCATTCATTGAATTTGAGGATAGTTGGTGAAGGCATTGAAACTCAAGCACAGCTAGATACACTTATTTCGCTTGAGTGTGAAGAAGGGCAAGGGTTTTTGTTTAGCAAGGCTTTACCTGAAAATGAATTTGAAAATCTCATTTTCTGATGGCTACCTTTAGTGCTCAGTGTAACTAGTATTTTTAATTTTAAGATAGCTCACATTCAATTATTTTAACTTCTTACCTTGGGTAATCTTAAAAATCGATTGTTTTAATCTAAACAATCAATTTTATTTAATTCCTCAATAGCCTTATTGTATTAATCAAGCCAACGCACAGGGCGTTAACTTTTTTAAATACACTAAACATAAATGAGGAATACTATGAGCACTTCATTGATTAACACAAAATTACAACCTTTCAATGCAACAGCTTACCACAATGGTGACTTTGTAGAACTCACTGAAAAAGACGTATTAGGTAAGTGGTCTATCTTTTTCTTTTACCCAGCAGATTTCACATTTGTATGCCCAACTGAATTAGGTGACCTTGCAGATCATTATGCACAGCTACAAGAAATGGGCGTAGAGGTTTACTCGGTATCAACAGATACGCACTTTACTCACAAAGCTTGGCATGACACGTCAGACACTATCGGTAAAATTACTTACCCAATGATTGGCGACCCAACAGGACGCATTACACGTAACTTTGGTGTAATGATTGAAGATGATGGTTTAGCTCTTCGCGGTACATTTGTAATGAACCCAGAGGGTGAAATCAAAGTTGTTGAAACGCATGATTTAGGTATTGGTCGTAGTGCTAAAGAACTTGTTCGTAAAGTACAAGCCGCACAATACATTGCCACGCATGACGGCGAAGTATGTCCTGCATCTTGGCAGCCAGGTGAAGACACATTAGCACCTTCACTAGACCTAGTTGGTAAGATTTAAACCTTACCTTCATTAAATTTAGAGTAGCACATAACTCTAATACCAGTGAGCCTACTTGGCTCACTGGGCACTCTCCCACGCCATCACTCTTTTCTAAAATTCGCACATGCACTGATGGCATGGGGGTTCTGCTGTTTTATTTTTCCGTAAGGGGCTAAGCCATGTTAGACAACAACATAAAGAACCAATTAAAAAGCCATTTTGAATCGCTGACTCAGCCTGTTGAGCTGCTTATCGCCTTGGATGACAGCAAAAAATCAACAGAAGTAGAAAGTTTAGCGAATGATTTAGCATCACTAAGCGATAAGTTTAGTGTAAGTAACAATCCAGATACTTCGGCACGCAGACCTTCAATGGTGGTGCATTCGCCACAAAAAAATACTCATATTACCTTTGCAGGGGTACCTATGGGTCATGAATTTACTAGTTTAGTGTTAGCGCTATTACATACGGGGGGGCACCCTAGTAAAGCCAGTCAAGAAGATATTGAACAAATACAAACACTTGAGCAAACACTCAATTTTGAAGTGTATATTAGTTTGAGCTGCCAAACCTGCCCGCAAGTGGTTCAAGCGCTAAATACAATGGCTGCTACAAATAGCAATATCAAAGCCACTATGATTGATGGTGCTCTGTTTCAAGATGAAGTAGAACAACGAAATATATTGGCTGTACCCGCTGTTTACTTAAACGGAGAGCCTTTTAGCCAAGGGGCAATGAGCCTAACCGATATTTTAAATAAAGTTGATAGCAAAGGTGCACAGCGCCAAGCCAAAGCATTGAATGAAAAATCAGTGTTTGATGTTCTTGTCGTCGGTGGTGGGCCAGCAGGTGCTTCGGCAGCTATTTATTCTGCACGTAAAGGGCTAAATACGGGGGTGGTTGCCGATCGATTTGGTGGCCAGGTAGCTGACACATTGGCCATTGAAAACTTTATTTCGGTAAAAGCAACCGAAGGGCCAAAAATGGTGGCTCAGCTTGAAGAGCATGTTAAAGAATATGATGTTGATGTAATGCACAACCAACGCGCGGAAAATTTGCAAAAAGGCAGTAATGGCTATGACATTACTTTAGAAAATGGCGCTGTATTACAAGCTAAATCACTTGTGCTAGCAACCGGTGCACGCTGGCGTGAAATGAATGTACCTGGCGAGCAACAATATAAAGGCCACGGCGTTGCATACTGCCCGCATTGCGATGGACCATTATTTAAAGGCAAACCTGTTGCTGTAATAGGTGGCGGTAACTCAGGTATTGAAGCGGCTATTGATTTAGCCAACATTGTTGAGCATGTAACGGTGCTTGAATTTGCCGATACGTTACGTGCTGACGAAGTACTTATTCGTAAAGCAAATAGCTTAAAAAACATTACTATTATTAAAAATGCACAAACTACTGAAGTACTCGGTGATGGTAACAAAGTAATAGGCCTTAATTATACCGATCGTGTTTCTGGAGAAAGTAAGGAGCTAGTTTTAGCCGGTATATTTGTACAAATTGGTTTGATACCGAACACCGAATGGTTAAAAGAGAGTGACCTTGAGCTTAGTCAATTTGGTGAAATACTCATTGATGCTAAAGGTGCAACATCGTTACCAGGTATATACGGGGCGGGCGATGCGACCAATACGCCATTTAAGCAAATTATTATTGCTATGGGCGCCGGAGCAACTGCTAGCTTAGGAGCTTTTGACTACTTAATTCGCCAAACACCCGATGCAGAGCAAAATGCTGCTTAATAGCGTTTTAGCGTAAGCCTCTTGATAAAACAGCTCTCACCCATAGCTGTTTGTTCACCCAAGCCGCCCTCTCCAAAGGCGGCTTTTTTGTGTGTTATTTAAGTCGGGTAAGGCCTACTAAAATACAAACTGCGCCACCAATAAAGCCAAGCCATGCTTCTACTGGGGTTTCGCCATTGAATGCACGAGTAACTTGTGAAGCTGCAGAATCGTAAACATCATAACCCCACATACCAAGTGCTACGCCAATAACAATAAGTACAATACCAATGATTTTATTTGTCATAATGATCCTTTGTGTTTTTAGTGCAAATTAATCTGGGCGACACTCGTTGTTATAATGTGGCTACGCCCAGTCTTTTTAGTGTATTTGTAATTGCTTCTTCTATCGCTGGCAGTTTAAACGGTTTGGCTATAAACATATCCATGCCTGCTTGCTTACAGTTTAGTTTATCTTGTGAGGATGCATTAGCAGTTAACGCCACAATATAAGTTTCTTGCGAGTCACAGATACCTTGTGCCTTTAGTTGCTTGGTGGCTTCAAAACCATCCATGATAGGCATAATGCAATCCATAAAAATAAGGTCAAAATGCTTTTGTTTGCATTTTAACAGGGCATCTTGGCCGTCAATAGCAAAGTCTGATTTTATATTAAATTTATCCAGTGCTGATTCTAATACCAGGCGATTTATTTCGTTATCATCAACCACCAAAACCGAGAGCTTATTACTATGGTTATTAATAAATTTAAGGCTAGGTTTTTGTGTTTGTTGTTTACCAAGCTCAATTGGGATAGTTAAGGTAAAACATGTGCCCACGTTAACCTCACTGGTTACCTCAATTTTGCCATTCATAAAACCAACGAGCTCTTTAACTATGGCTAAGCCTAACCCGGTGCCACCTTTATTGTTGTTAGCATCAACCTCTTGGGTAAAAGGCTTAAATAATGAGTTTAAATACGTTTTACTCATGCCGCGACCCGTATCGGTTATTTTAATTGTAAGTAAAGGGCGCTTTGTATCTAATGCTAACTGTGAATCGAGAGAAACAGAACCATGCTCTGTAAATTTTAATGCGTTACTCAGTAAATTAGAGACAATTTGGCTTAATCGAGAGGTGTCGCAGTATACCCAAACATCATTAGGAATGAGGTTAGTGGCTCGTAGTTCAATGTTTTTATTGCTAAACAATACCGAATATAAAGAAACCAAATCGGTAAATACCGTTTTAAGTAGGGAGTGGTGAGGTTCCAGTTTTAATTCACCATGATTTATTTTTGAAAAGTCGAGCACTTCATTGATAATATTCAATAAAATATCAGCACTTCGCAGGGCGACTTTAATTTTTTCCGCCCGCTTGTCATAATCGTGCTCATCAATGAGTGTCGCTAACATACCCGTAATGCCATTTAGCGGAGTGCGTAGCTCATGACTAATTTTTGCAAACAGCATACTTCTATCTTTTAATAGCTGTTCAGCAAGCGCTTTTTTTTGTTTTAACTCTTCGCGTAACTTTACGGCTTCAGTTATATCTTGAAAAGTACCAAATAACCGCACACATTGGCCGTTGTTAAACTCGGCCTCACCAAAGGTTGAAACCCAAATGTTCTGTTGCTTAGCGGTAACTATTTCCAGCTCTAAATGCCATTTATCACCCGTAGATATTGCCTTTTCTACCGCTTTATTAATACTGTCTCGGCTTTTACCTGCTTTATAAAATTCAATGGCTTTTTCTATATCTGGAGTATAGTGTTCTTCGGCTTGATGAATACGTCGAGTTTGTTGGCTCCAAAAAATAGTATTTTCTATTAGGTCGACTTCCCATGTACCTATATTTGCTACGTTTTCAAGCTTTAATAAAGTGTCACTATTTTTAGTGAGATTGGCTTTATCCTGATTGCGCGCCAATTCCGAGCCTAACCACTGCGCTAATAATTCAATATAATCATAGGCTTCATCGCTAAAAGGAGCGCATTCTTGAGCAGATGAAAAGTTAACAGTTCCAAATACGTCTTTGCCTATTCGTATAGGCGCACCAATGTACGCTTCTAATTGGAAATTAATATAGCATGGATGATTTGCAATACTACTTTGCGACGCATTATGAAATGCCAATGCAGAGTTGGCCGACAAGGTATGCGTGCAATAGGTGCCGTTTAATTCAAACTCTGTACCAATTGCAAGAGAATTGTCAGGGGTGATGGCATGTAAAACAATATAAGAATCATTTTTTACGCGGCTGATAATAGCTAAGTCGAGTTGAAAAACATCGAGCCCAAAAGCAAGTAAGTCTGCAATTTTTTGATCAAAGCTTAGCTGCTGATCTGAGACTATATTATGAAAGCATCGAAGAAAATTCACAAAAACCCTTAATTTATTTGGTGTGTACACAAAATTTAAAGCAAAAAACACGCCTAAATTTAATCTGCTTTTTGCAATACGACGACGAACACATCGTTCTTTATTACATTACCCCGTTGGTTTAAAAATTAATAGCTGGAGTAAGCTGTAAATTCAAAGGTTATATCACTGTATACTTCTTATAGGTTGATTTTATAGCTTATGTTCATTTCTCACGCAACCTAGGATTACCTAAGTAAGTTTTAGCTTCACTTATGCCCATTTGATAGCCTGAATTGAGTATAGCTAGATTTTTAGTGGTGCGACCGACTTTAAACCCTGCTGGTGGAGCAATAATATTTATTTTGCAATCCGGTGGAGCATCATGCAAAAAATCAATACTGTCATTATATTTTTTAGAACGCAGTATGGCCGCCTCTGCAAGCGCTGGGGTATCTTTATAGAGTTGTTTGGTTAACCACGGAACTTTGTTATCTTTTTTACGATAGCCTAAAGGTTGAGAAAGGATAACTGTTATTTCTGATGCCCCCATTTCATAAGCTTTTTTTACTGGAATAGAATCTGCAACGCCGCCATCGGTCATGGCGATCCCGTTTATTGTTGGATAATCCCGATAAGCTATTGGTATAGCGCAAGAGGCTTTTAATTGCTCTACCATTTCGCTACCTGTTGCTTGTAAGTAATGAGCTTGTCCAGATTCGATTGCCGTTGCAACAATATAAAAGTCGTGAGGGGATTGCGAGAATTCGTCGGTATTTAAAGGAATTTCACGTACTGTTTCTTGCCAAAGCCAGTCTAAATCAAACAAGTGTCCACCTTTAACAAATCGTGGCAGGTTAATAAATTCAGGCCTACAGGAATAATCAGTGATTACTTTGTAGTTTCGGGTTGCTTGCTTACATAAATACGCAGCAACATTTGTAGCACCAGCTGATACACCAAAATAGCTGGTAAAAGGTTGATATCCCTGCTCTAAAAACTCATCAAGTACACCTGCGGCAAAAATACCGCGCATGGCACCGCCCTCAACCACTAATGCGTGCTGGGTATTGTTCATATTAACTTCCATCCTTTGACAATGCACTTATGCTACCAAGTGTGCTTAAACTGTGCGAGCAACTTTTTACTCTGATATGGGACTTTTAAATTGTTTTCTTTAGGCTGTTGGCGAAAAAAAGTAGCTAAAAAGCGCTGACGAAAGCTTAAACCTGATGAAAACCCTGATTGTTTAGCAATTTTATCTATGTTTTGGTTACTCGTTTCTAATGGCTGCTGTGCTTTGGCAAGTAGTTCTGATACACAGCATGGATAGAGGCCATTGTAAGCAGTCAAGCTAAAGAAAAATCAACAGACTTATTTTTATGTTGCAGTAAGGTATTTTCGATTGCTATTTATATTACATTCTGAGATATTAATTATAATATAATATTAACAGGAAATAATTACAGATGACTCTGCCTAGTTCTCAATCTGCAAATGCAATCCGTATGCTTGCTGTCGATGCTGTTCAAAAAGCTAACTCTGGTCACCCAGGTGCGCCAATGGGAATGGCCGATATTGCCGCTGTGCTTTGGCAAAAATTTCACCGTCACAATCCATCAAACCCTAGCTGGGTTAACCGCGATCGTTTTGTATTGTCAAATGGCCATGGCTCAATGCTGCAATATGCGCTATTGCACCTAAGCGGTTATGACGTCAGTATTGAAGATATTAAACAGTTTCGCCAATTACATTCTAAAACACCTGGTCACCCAGAGTACGGTTATACTCCAGGGGTTGAAACAACAACTGGACCACTAGGTGCAGGTATTGCTAATGCGGTAGGTATGGCGATTGCTGAAAAAACTTTAGCGGCACAATTTAACAAACCACATTTTGATATCGTTGATCACTTTACTTATTGCTTTTTAGGCGATGGTTGTTTGATGGAAGGTATCTCTCATGAAGCTGGTTCATTAGCGGGTACTTTAAAGTTAGGCAAACTGATCGCTTTTTGGGATGACAATGGCATCTCAATTGATGGCGAAGTAGAAGGTTGGTTTACTGACGATACGCCAAAGCGTTTTGAATCATACGGTTGGCAGGTTATTAGTGGCGTTGATGGTCACGACATGGCTGCGATTGCCAGTGCTATTGAAGCGGCACAAGCGAACCCTGAGCAACCAACGCTTATCTGTTGTAAAACAGTGATTGGTTTTGGTTCACCCAATAAATCAGGCAGTCATGATTGTCACGGTTCACCACTGGGTAATGATGAAATTGCAGCGGTTCGTGAGCAACTAAATTGGCCACATCCAGCGTTTGAAATTCCACAAGATGTATATAATGAGTGGAATACTCAAACTAAAGGCCAAGACTTAGAAAGTGCCTGGCAACAAACCTTTGCCGCATACAGCAAAGCGCACCCTGAATTAAGTAACGAGTTTAACCGTCGTGTGATGGCTAAATCATTACCGAATAATTTTGCTGAACTTGCTGATCAATACATTACTAAGTGCCAAGATGAAATGCAAAACATTGCAACGCGTAAATCATCACAAAATGCGATTACCTTTTTTGCCCAGCAATTACCTGAATTAATGGGCGGCTCTGCTGACTTAGCTGGCTCAAACTTAACTTTATGGCCTGATGCAAAGGGCTTACAAGAAGACGACGCGGGTAACTATGTATTTTATGGGGTGCGTGAGTTTGGCATGAGCGCCATTATGAATGGTATTGCATTACATGGTGGCTTTATCCCATTTGGTGCTACATTCTTAATGTTTATGGAATATGCACGTAATGCTGTGCGTATGTCTGCATTAATGAAAGCGCAAAGCATTTTTGTCTACACTCATGATTCTATTGGTCAAGGTGAAGATGGCCCAACTCATCAGCCGATTGAACAAATTGCCAACCTGCGTATGACACCTAATATGACGACGTGGCGCCCATGTGATGAGGTTGAAACAGCCGTTGCGTGGCGTCAAGCTCTAATAAAAGAAGCTGGCCCAAGCGCGTTGATCTTTAGTCGCCAAGGCACTAAAGCTATGCCGCGTGATAAAGCGCAGTTAGACAATGTAGCAAAAGGGGGTTACACCCTCGTTGAGTGTGAGCAAACACCAGAGCTAATTTTAATGGCAACAGGCTCTGAAGTTGAATTAGCGGTTAATGCGGCAGCTGAGCTAACAGCTCAAGGCAAACAAGTGCGTGTTGTTTCTATGCCATCAACCAATCAGTTTGATTTACAAGATAAAGCATACCGCCAAAGTGTATTACCTGCAGGTGTGGCTAAAATTGCCGTCGAAGCTGCACACAGTGATTTTTGGTATAAATACGTTGGCCAAGGTGGTGATGTATTAGGTATGACTACTTTTGGTGAGTCAGCACCGGGTGCTGTATTGCTGGAGCATTTTGGTTTTACCGTAGAGAACTTAGTTGCTAAGGCAAATGCGTTATTAAACGACATCTAGGTTAAAGTTTTACCTGATAAAAAGCCCGCTGATTTAATTAAATCAGCGGGCTTTTTTATATCTTTAATTCGAGCTCTCGATAATGATTGATCATCAAGAGCCCAATTTAGTTAATGATTTAGACTAGCTCAGCTAAGATTGCTTCTAGTTTTTCTTGGTCAATTGCAAACTGACGAATGCCTTGGCTTAGTTTATCTGTTGCCATTGCATCTTGGTTCATTTCCCAGCGGAACGCTTGTTCGGTCATAGGCTCTGGGGCAGCAACTGTTTCAGTGGTAGGAGCAAGTTGACGCGCTAAAGGTGCATCTGTTGCTGCCAGTTCTGATAATAGCCCTGGGCTGATGGTTAATCTATCACAGCCTGCTAGCAACTGAATTTCGTTGATGTTTCTGAAACTTGCGCCCATAACGATGGTTTTATAATCATGCTTTTTGAAAAAGTCATAAATATGAGTCACTGATTGCACGCCTGGATCGTTAGCACCGCTAAAATCAGTATCAATATTAGTGGCTTTATACCAATCCAAAATACGCCCTACAAATGGCGAAATTAAATAAGCACCTACCTCAGCACAGGCACGAGCTTGGGCAAACGCGAATACCAGCGTTAAGTTACAACGAATACCTTGTTGCTCAAGTACTTTTGCCGCTTGAATACCTTCCCATGTTGACGCTATTTTGATCAACACCCGTGATGTATCAATATCTTGCTCTTTATAAAGTGCAACGAGCTCAAGCGCTTTATTAATAGTTGCTTGAGTATCAAATGATAAGCGCGCATCGACTTCAGTAGATACTAAACCTGGGACTTGCGCCATTAGGTTTGCACCAATCAATACTGATAACTTATCGGCGGCTTTACTGATCACTTGTGCATTGTCATTGGTTTGTTGCTTAGCCCAAGCAACGGCTTCAACAGCCAGTGGACGGTATTTTTCAATTTTAATCGCATTGAGTAATAACGATGGATTTGTTGTGGCATCTTGCGGCTTATATTGGTCGATCGCTTCAAAATCACCGGTATCAGCAACCACAGTGGTCATGATTTTTAATTGTTCTAATTGGCTAGACATAGGCATCCTATTTTATCATACAAAATAAATTAATGGCTTTTAGCATTGCTTACAACATGGTTTAAGCCCTTTTTTAGTGCAAAACATTAGTTTAAAGGGCACAGGTGTCACGACTATTTCAGAATTAATCTGTTAATAATATTTTTATAATACCTTTACAACCCGTCATTATTGATATTATCATACAAATAACAGTAATGACTAACATTGTTAGTATCCAATTAGTGAAAGGTATTTATGTCTCGTTATACATTGGGCTTAGATTATGGCTCTGATTCAGTAAGAGCACTGCTTGTTGATGTAATTACAGGTAAAGAGCTGGCTAGCCATTTAGTGAATTATCCGCGTTGGGCGGAAGGTTTATATTGCGACCCAAGTAAAGACCAATTTCGTCAGCATCCACAAGACTACATCGACAGCTTGATTGAGGTCGTCAATGGACTATGGCAACAAGTACCTGCGGGAACTGCGGATAAAGTAATAGGTATGAGTTTTGATACCACGGGATCAACCCCGGTGGCTATTAATAACCAAGGTACGCCTTTAGCGCTGACAGAAGAATTTGCTGAAAACCCTAATGCGATGTTCATTCTTTGGAAAGACCATACGTCGATTAAAGAGGCGAATGAGATCACCAAAGCCGCGACCAATAACGAGGTTAATTATCTTTCACATATGGGCGGTATCTATTCATCAGAATGGTACTGGGCAAAAGCACTACATATTTTTAGAGATGATGCGGCTGTAAAAGCGGCAACTTACTCGTGGGTAGAGCATTGTGACTGGATGACTGCATTAATGTGTGGCACCACTCACCCAGAAGTATTAACGCTGGGACGTTGTGCTACAGGCCATAAACAAATGTGGAATGAGCAATGGGGTGGTTTCCCACCAAATAGTTTCTTCAGCAATATTGACCCATTATTAGATGGTGTGGTTAATACGCTTAATGCCACAACTCAACCGAGTGACCAAGTCGCTGGTAAATTAACAGCGCAATGGGCTGATAAACTTGGTTTATCACAGAATGTAGTTGTAGGTTACGGTGCTTTTGACTGTCATATGGGGGCAGTGGCTGCCAATGTGCGTCCAGGTGTTTTAACTAAAGTAATGGGCACTTCAACCTGTGACATTACTGTTACTTCAAAACAGCAACTAGGCGATACGTGCGTTAAAGGTATTTGTGGTCAGGTTGATGGTTCAGTTATTCCAGACATGATTGGCCTTGAAGCGGGGCAATCTGCGTTTGGCGATTTATATGCATGGTTTAAAAATCTGATGCTATGGCCGACTCGCCAATTAACAAATTTAAACGACGTTGAACAAAACTTGATAAATAAAATTGAAGACTCAATTTTAGTTGATTTATCAAAAGCTGCCAGTGCATTACCGGTTAAAAATACCGATGTAACAGCACTTGACTGGGTCAACGGCCGTCGCACACCTGATGCAGACCAAAGCGTAGCAATGGCCATAACGGGCATGAAAATGGGCACTGATGCGCCGCAGTTCTTTAAAGCATTAGTTGAGGCGACGGCTTTTGGTGCTCGTGCTATTACTGAACGTTTTCAAAATGAAGGCGTGCCAATTGAATCAGTGGTGGTAATTGGCGGTATTTCGAAAAAATCAGATTACGTAATGCAAACCTGTGCGGATGTATGGAACTGCCAAATTGACGTACTTGAAAGTGAGCAAAGTTGTGCGCTTGGCGCTGCCATTATGGCCGCAGTGGCTGCCGGTGAATATGCAACGGTTGCTGATGCACAGCAAGTGATGGCGTCTGCTGTGTGTCATCAATACCTACCAAATCCAGAGCGTGTTGCTGTTTATGATGAGCTATACGCTAATTATCAAGCGCTGGCACAGTATGTTGATGGAGCAAAATCATGAGCTACACAGAGTTAAAGCGTGAAGTATTTGAAGCCAATATGGAATTACAACGTCGTGGTTTAGTAATTTATACCTTTGGTAATGTGTCGCAAATTGACCGCGACAAAGGTGTCATTGCAATTAAACCAAGCGGTGTGTCGTATGACCAAATGAAAGCTGAAGACATGGTGATTGTTGATTTAGAAAACAACATTGTTGAGGGCAGTATGCGCCCATCTTCAGACACCAAAACCCATATCCATCTGTATCGTCATTTTAATGAGATTGGTGGCGTTACCCATACTCATTCAACCTACGCAACAGCATGGGCACAAGCAAAACAAAGCATTCCGTGCTTTGGTACGACACATGCTGATTATGTGCACGGTGATATTACCTGTACGCGTGAGCTTACTGATGCGCAAGTAAATGGAGATTATGAGCTTGAGACCGGTATTCAAATTACCGATGCTTATAAAGACCGTGACCCAAAAGCAGCACCAATGGTGGTTGTGGCAGGGCACGCACCGTTTACGTGGGGTAAAGATGCAGCGCAATCTGTGTATCACGCTGCACTTCTAGAGGAAATTGCTCGCATGGCTTACTTAACTCGCACGCTTGATCAACATGCAGGTGCACTTAAAAAGTCTGTGATGGATAAACATTATTTAAGAAAACACGGTAAAGATGCCTACTACGGCCAAAGTAACCGTGGCTAACCAGTACAAGAGGAATTTATATATGCCGTCGTCAATGAAAGAAGTTTGGTTTGTAACTGGGTCACAACATTTATATGGCCCAAAAGTGTTAAACACCGTTGCAGATAATAGCGCTGCAATTGTTGCAGGTTTAAATAGCGAAGCTAATTTACCGGTTAACTTAGTGTGTAAGCCAACGGTGAAAACGCCTGAAGAAATTCATGCGGTGTGCCAAGCAGCAAACTCCGATCCTAACTGTGTAGGTCTAGTATTATGGATGCATACGTTCTCACCCGCGAAAATGTGGATTGCTGGATTAAACGAGTTACGTAAACCATGGTTACACCTTCATACGCAATTCAATGCCGCGCTACCGTGGGCTGATATTGATATGAACTATATGAATACCCATCAAAGTGCCCACGGTGACCGTGAATTTGGTTTCATTGGTACTGTAATGCGCAAAGAGCGCAAAGTGGTTGCTGGCCACTGGCAACGTGCTGACGTACAAAAGCAAATTGATGATTGGTGTCGCGCAGCTAAAGGGTGGGCTGAGAGCCAAACACTTAAAGTGGCACGTTTTGGCGATAATATGCGTCAAGTTGCGGTTACTGAAGGTAACAAAGTTTCAGCACAAATCACCTTTGGTTATGAAGTACATGCCTTTGGCGTAGCGGAGCTCGTTAAAGTTGTTGATACCGTAACGGATGCCGAAGTAGATGCGCAGCTTGAAGTATACAAAACTGACTATGTGATTAGCGATGAAACGCTGCAAGATGATTACAAAGTATCGATGCTACGCAATGAAGCACGTTTAGAGCTTGGTATGGAGCGCTTTTTAGAAAAAGGTGGCTTTAAAGCATTCACTAACTGTTTTGAAGATTTATCAGGTTTATCAGGTTTACCAGGACTTGCAACGCAGCGCTTAATGGCGAAAGGCTTTGGCTATGGCGGCGAGGGCGACTGGAAAACAGCTGCAATGGTACGCATCATGAAAGTAATGGGTGAAGGCCGTGAAGGCGGTTGTTCATTCATGGAAGACTACACCTATAACATGGGCGATACTGACCAAGTATTAGGTGCTCACATGTTAGAAGTGTGTCCATCAATAGCTGCGCAAAAACCACGCCTTGAAGTTCACACTCATACCATTGGGGTGAAATGTGATGTGGGTCGTTTATTGTTTACTGCTAAAGCAGGTGAGGCAATTAACGTTTCGCCAATTGATATGGGTAATCGTTTTCGTATATTAATTAACGAAGTAGACACGGTAACCCCACCGGCTGAATTACCGCATTTACCGGTTGCATCAGCATTGTGGGAGCCAAAACCTAACCTATCAGTAGCGTCTGCTGCGTGGATCCATGCAGGTGGTGCACACCATACTGCGTACAGCCAAGCTGTTACCACCGATATGATCGTTGATTTTGCTGAAATGGCAGGTGTTGAAACCATGATTATTGATGCTGATACCAGTATCCGTGGTTTCAAAACAGAACTACGCCACAATGCAGCGTATTACATGTTAAAGCGTGGGCTTTAATCACTTATAACGGCAGTGATCTAAGTTAACTAAATAAGCCAACTTTATAGTAAAGTTGGCTTTTGTTTTCTCAGAATTTGGAGTACAGATGCTCGATCTCACAAAATACCAAGGTATTATTTTTGATATGGATGGCACACTTATCGATTCGATGGGCTCTCATTTAAAAGCATGGGAGCTAACCTGCCATGCGTTTGATTATCCGTTTGATTATGATTATATGTATGGCTTAGGTGGCGTACCAACACTTGCCACAGTTGATATTCTTAATGAAAAATTTGGACTTAGTCATGACGCAGATTACGTTGCAGAGCAAAAACATCAGTTTTGGCTAGGTTTAGACAGCAAACCAGAAATCATAACTGAAACAGTCGATGTATTAAACTATTACCATGGCAAAATGCCAATTGGGGTAGGTACTGGTGCGGATCGTGCGCATGCTGTTGACCATTTAACCCATACAGGGTTAATTGATAAGATTAAAACTTTAGTCACCGCCAGTGATGTTCGCCACGGTAAACCTCATCCTGAAACTTTCTTAACAGTAGCAAAGCAAATAGGAATTCAACCACAAAATTGTGTAGTGTTTGAAGACACGCAAATAGGTTATCAAGCAGCGACTGCGGCGGGTATGGATTGTATTTTAGTCAAAGACGGCAAAATACAACTAAAAACTTAGGCGAATAAATTTGCAATCACCTGTCAAATTGTATTATAAAAGTATAAATACAATTATAAAAAGGTTATTGGTATGTCATTGCAATGTGTAACTCAGCGCCTAACAGCGGTTCATCAGTCGTCAACATCGATTAAAAAATTATCTCGCGGTATCTTTGCAGTGGCAGTGTCTTTATCAATTGCCTTAACCCCCGCGTGTGCTCACCAAGGAGACAATATGACCAATTCACCTTCTGCATTACTGCGTGCTTACGGCAAGCTGGCAGATCAAACTCCGATCAACCAAGTAACTTTAACCAATAGTAATGGCGTGAGCGTTGATGTGATCAATTATGGTGGCATCATAACGCGCATCGAAACGCCAGACAGCAATGGCAACATGGGTAACATTGTATTAGGTATGGATAATTTAGAAGATTACACTAATGCAACTACTTACTTTGGCGCGATCATTGGTCGTTTTGGTAACCGTATTGCCAATGGCAAATTTAGCTTAAATGGCACAGACTATCAGCTAGCAACTAACGATGGTGCTAACCATTTACACGGCGGTGTACAAGGCTTTGATAAAAAAGTCTGGACTATGGCGCCATTTAGTACAGAAAACAGTGCGGGTGTAACACTTAAGCTTATAAGTCCTGATGGCGATCAAGGTTATCCAGGTACCTTGACCACGCAAGTAACTTATACGCTGACCAATAAAAATACCCTAAATATGCAATTTGTGGCAAAAACAGATAAGCCAACCATCATCAATATGACCCAGCACAGCTATTTTAACTTGGCGGGTAAGGGCGATATTCTCGATCATCAAATGCAAATCAACTCAAATGCAATTACCCCTGTGGATAGCGGTTTGATCCCAACAGGTGAGTTGATGCAAGTGGCGGGTACGCCATTTGATTTTAGAAATTCAAAAGCGATTGGCAAAGACATTAATATTGATGATGAGCAGCTTAAGCTTGGTAAAGGGTATGACCATAACTTTGTACTTAAAAACAAACCTAATCATGATTTGATTGAAGCCGCTAATGTGTATGAACCAAGCTCAGGGCGTACCTTGACTGTATATACCGAAGAGCCAGCGGTACAGTTTTACTCGGGCAACTTTTTAGATGGTAGCAGTAAACAAGCTTCAGGTTTAGTACATAAATTAAGAAGTGGTTTTTGTTTAGAGCCACAGCACTTTCCTGATGCGCCTAATCAGCCAAGATTCCCAAGCACGACATTGCTCCCAGGTGAGGTTTACTCAACTCGTATCGTGTATGAGTTTGGTACTAAGTAATAATCTTGCTCGATAAGCGTAGAGTGCCGTTTTTACACTGACGAACTCTATGCTACGGGCAACAACAGAAATCTAAAAAAGCAAAGCTTTCGAATCAAACCATCGCTCAATATGGATGGATAATAAAAATCAAGGGTGATAACAACAATGAATGCACAACATCACTTGCGCACTAAATTAAAGCGTACTGCTAAAGCAACAGGCCTTGTAGGTTTATTCGCTTTGTCTTTAAGCTCACTTAGTGGTTGTGAATCTACAACCCGCGCAGACACACAACAAACACAAGATGCAGCACCAATCGCGAACGCAAAAGCACCCACGCAAGATGATGGCGTGTTTACTAATCCATTATTTCCTAATAGTGCCGATCCATGGCTTGAGTACTGGGATGGTAACTATTACCTAACGACGACAACATGGACATCTGAATTGGTGATGCGTAAATCACCTACTTTAGCAGGACTTGCCGATGCAACCCCAGTAAATGTATGGTCAGCGACAGATCCTGCGCGTTGTTGTAACTTTTGGGCGTTTGAATTTCATCGTGTTAAAGGCCCTGAGGGCTACCGTTGGTACATGATGTATACAGCAGGGACTGATGGTACTTTAGATAACCAACATCTTAATGTATTAGAAAGTGCTGGTGACGACCCAATGGGCCCGTATGAGTACAAGGGCGCGCTCATGCCTTACGTATGGAATATTGATGGTAACTATTTAAGCTACAAAGATAAGCTGTATGTTATTTATTCACAGTGGCAGGGCGATCAACAGCTTAATATTATTGCTGAAATGGAAAACCCGTGGACGCTGAAAAAGAATTCACCGCACACGGTGATCACACGTCCTGAACTTGATTGGGAGATCAGCGGACGTAAGGTAACTGAAGGTGCTGAAATTCTGCAGCATAACGGTCGCACGTTTATGACTTACTCAGCAAGCTTTTGTAACACGCCAGACTACAAGTTAGGAATGTTAGAGCTCGTTGGTGATGATCCGCTAGATGCAAACAGCTGGAAGAAGTTTGACGAGCCGGTGTTTGAACGCACAGATGAAGTATTTGGGCCAGGTCATAATGGCTTTTTCACTTCGCCAGATGGCAGCGAAGATTGGTTGGTATACCACGGCAATGACTCAGTAGAACATGGTTGTAGTGCCACACGTTCTTTACGTGCGCAAAAATTTACTTGGAATGATGATGGCACGCCAAACTTTGCAAAACCTGTAACACCGGGTGTTGAAGTAGCTCCGCCATCAGGCGAATACGGACCACTGGTTACTCGTGTTCAAGGTCAGCGTTATAACCTAGTAAATGCAACTAGCGGTTTGTGTTTAGACATTGCAGCCGATCCTCAAGATGCGCGTGCTGTGCAACGTCAATGTGCTGCAACCAATGGTCAGTGGGTGATTGATGCCACTACAGATGGCTTTGTCCGTTTAGCAAATCGCGAAGACAGCAAGTTTTTAGAGTTGGCTAATTGCAGTGATGCTGATAATGCGAAAACACAATCTGCAGCGTGGCGTAATAACTTCTGTCAGCAATGGAAAGTCTCCCCAAGCACTGATGGAAATGTCACTATTACTAACCGTTACACTGAAAAACCATTAGCCGTAGCAGGGTGTTCAGGCGCACAAAATCAAGCAGTGTTACAGCAAGGCAAAGACACGGCATGTGGTGACTGGCAATTACAGCCAGTTGGCAGCGTGGCAGTAATGAGCCAACAAAGCGGTAAAGCGTTGAGTGTTGCTGGTACTGTTAAAGCAGGCACTAATGTTGAGCAACAAGCGTTTACTCATAGCGATGCCCAGCAGTGGTTTTTTGCACCAACAGATACTGGTTACGTTGCTTTAAAACAAGACCTTGAAAGTGGTTATTGCGCCGCGGTGGCAAACAATGCCTTAGTGCCCGGTGCCAATGTTGAAATGGCTGCGTGTGATAGTAAAACCGCACAATGGCGTATTGTCCCAGTGGATGGTGGCGGCGTAATGCTAATTAACCGTTATACAAAACAAGCGCTGGGTTTAAGTGATTGTGGTCTTGCAGATAAAACTAATTTTGCACAACAACCTGATTTAGGAAACAAGTGTCAGATTTTCCATCTTCGTGAACCTAACTAGTCACTAAACATGTTCGACTCTTACCAAGCCAAGCCACTACTTTGTTAGTGGCTTTTATTTGGTTTGCTGCAAATTAGTGAATTTTATTAGCCCATTTTTCACCAGCTGGTGTCCGGCGCCATTTAAAATACTCATCAAGTGTTTCTAAAGCTTGTTTGTCGGGTACAGGGCCTAATTTAGCTTGCTGTTGAAAATACATAGTACTTGGCTTTTCGTTATTAAACGCAGGCCAATGGGGCAGGGTATTGTCATTTGGGTTGCCATTTTTGGCAAAGTTAGTCCAATAGGTAGCCATTATTTGTGACATTTTTAAATCGTTTTTGGTTACATTAGGGTCTGACTTATTAAGGTTTTTAAACATATAGGCAATTTCATGGCCATGGCCAGCACCATGATCTTCATTTTTGGCGCCTTTTTCACGCTTTGGGTGATGGTCGAAGTAATAAAAGTATGCAGGGGCTTTACCATACTGACTTTGTAACTTAGCCCAACTCCATGTATGCCAACCAAATGCTGCATCGCGAACTAGATTTCGAGCACTGCGAGGAATGCTGTTTTTTGCAACAGGGTAAGCTTCAAGTAAGCTCGGTGCAAATTGACCAAAACGGGTTTTTACTCCATCAACAAAATTATTAACATCAGGGTCCCACACAAAGCTGACGCCTTCATCGGAATTATAGCCAACTAAGGCTGGGACATCATTAAACTTGCCTTGTTGATAGAGTTTATATTGGTCACCTTTGATCACATAACCGTCAACGATAGGCCAGCCACCAGGCAGTGACCATCCTTTTGGAATAAAGGTGTCTGCGCTCATTTTACGCAGCTGTGCAATGGAGGTTGTGCCAAACTGTTTTACATAGTCGAAACCTTCTGCTTGAGCCTGCTCTAAGGTCGACATGTTTTCACCAGGGTAGTTTTTAATGCGAGTAGGGCCAAATGAACCGCCACTTTGCGAAATAACTTTGTTAAATAGACCACTTGCTAACGGTGACGCTGCAAGCATACTCACTGATATACCGCCCGCGGATTCACCCGCAATAGTGACATTGTTAGCATCACCACCAAAATAGCTGATATTGTTTTTAAGCCACTTTAAGGCGGCTATTTGATCGAGCAAACCATAATTACTCGACACCCCAGCTGGGCTTTCTTTATTAAGTTCCGGATGGGCTAAAAAACCTAATTGACCGACACGATAGGCGATAGACACTACGATAACGCCTTTATTCGCAAGTTCACTACCATCAAAAATAGGATCGGATGAACTGCCAAAACTAAAGCCTCCCCCGTAAATCCAAACTAATACAGGGAGCTTGTCTTTATCAGATTGTGCTGGCGTCCAAATATTTAAATATAAACTATCTTCGCTGATCCCAGATACAGGGTCACCAGCTTGAATTGGGGCGGGTGCATATGCTTGTGCTTTAAGGACCCCTTGCCATTTTTCTGCTGGTTGTGGGGCTTTCCAGCGAAGCTCGCCTACGGGGGGCTTGGCAAACGGCACACCTTTAAAAATAGCCAGGTTTTGCTGAGCTGTGCCTTGTAGTTTACCTTGTGTCACATTCACTTGGGTTAGCGGCTCTGCGTGAACAGTGACCGTTGTTGCAGTAAATAATGCTGCCCATAAAAACCGCTTAAGTGTTGCTGTGTTCATAATCATTCCTTTTCAAATTGCTTTGCTTTTATATCCCAACTGACAAAATCAGCGGTTTGGCCCTGTAAAAATAACTCTGTATTGCTTTGTTTATCTTTTAATTGCCAATCCAACCATTTAATCGCTAACTTTGAGAACGACCCACCAAACGGCTGTTCAAACGTACCAGAGTGTCCAGCTGTTTTATGATTAGCAAACACAATAGGCACATGATTTATGCGTTGATAATCAAGCTTGGCATTGTCAGTGGCAATATCAGTGGGTCCACCAACAAGGTAGATAACAGGCGCATGCAAGTTTTGCAGTGACTTAACATCAGCGTTTGCCATGGTCATATCACCAATACCTGAATTAAACATTAAATAACTGCTGACCCTTTTATCTGCCCCTGTGGCAAGTAGTTGCGCGCCGCCACATGATTGGCCTGCAATAGCGATTTTCTCAAGATTTGCGCTTTGGTAAAATTCACTCAGCGGATTTGCAGATTGCGCTGTGATCCAATCAATCGCGTGAGGGATCATGCTATTACTGGCTTTATTTAAGGGCCTGTCATCAAGGCTTTTTTGCATTTTTCCTAATGCAATCAATAAGTAACCATGCGAGGCAATGTCTGAGAGCATATGCTCAAAGGGATATGATGTATCCATACAGCCGCCATTAGCAAAGACTACAACGGGTAATTTTATTGACTGATTTAACTCGTTCGGGCGGTATATAACATAGTTACCTAACGAGGTTTCAGTGGCTGCAATGGCGCTAAATAGGCCACTGCCACCTTGATCTATCACTTTAAAGTCGGCTGTTTTAGCAAAGCCAAGTGAGGGTATCAAGCATAGTAAGGTGATTAAAAGACGTTGCATAGCTCCTTCCTTAGTTAATATTGTATTATAAATACCACTGTATATGATGTTGTGTTTGTTGAAAATAAAAAGTTAAAAAAAAGCCAGACTCTCGTCTGGCTTTTTATGACAACAAACTATTGGGTAAGGCAGCTCACCCTAAATAGCTTACTCTTGTGCAGTAGCTGCATCGTAGAGTGCTTTGATTGCGTCAGCATCGATTGCGCCGTTAAATACTTTTAACTCATCAACCGCGCCGTTGTATGGTGTATCCCAGTAGTTTACACCTAACGCAAATTCATTGGTTTCGCCCTCAACAGTAAACACGCGAGGGAAGCCACCTGCTTCAATTTTAAGCTCACCGTTTAAATACATCTTCAAGGTGTCACCGTTGGTTCCGTCAACAGTGAAGGCAACATGTGACCACTCTTTGGCTGGCAGTCGCATGCCTAAATCACCATTATCAAAAAACGCACCGCCGCCATTTGCCCAAAGGCGAGTCGTATTCGAATCAACCATCGAAGGCACTAGACTTATCCAAGATGCCGAGCTTGCACCTGCAAAAAATGCAGTGGTGTAATCTGAGAACGTTTCCGGCTTTAACCACATAGACACAGAGTAATCATTGGTAGTGATCAAGTTATTTGGTAAACGAACCCCTGAACCTTGTAGGAATACTGCTTGGCCTTTAATACCTTCAACAAAAGTGACGTTACCGCCAGTGTTATCAATACGGTCGCCAGTAGGCTTGGCGTTTGCGTAAGCTGCTTTAAGTTCAGCTAAGTCGCCTTCAAAACTATATTCTGCAGGGGCAAGTGATTTAACGGTAACTTCAAAAGTTTTGGTATCGGTAAAGTCTTTATAGTTAATTGTTGCAGTTAAAGTAACAACTTGGTCACCCGTATTGGCGCTTGGCTGATTAACAACGGCAGTGCCATTAACCGGTTTTAAGAACTCCTCATTATTTGATGTCCAGCTAATCCCTGACACAAATGGCCCAACACGAGGCAATTCAAAGCTTTCACGTATGGCAGTCACATCACCTAAATCAAGTGCATCCGTAATGAAGGTTTCAAACTTAGTAGGATCAGTTAGGTTATTTATCGCTGCACCATTGATATCTAAGCTGTTTAATGCGTAATCATAGACAATAAATTCATCGATTTGACCTTGGAATGGTGTATCCCAGCCAAAATTTACACCCAGTGCAAATTTAGCTGTATCAGCACTAAACATATCAGGGCGTGGCATTGAGCCAACAAGTGAGCCGTTAGAGTAGTATTTCATTGTGCCATTGGCATAATTAATAGTGACATGGTTCCATTCACCTGGCGTGGCACCTTGAGTCATCTCAATTTGATTCCACTGCTCAACCTCTGGTTCAACTAGGTAGCGACTCCATAAAATTGTATTTGTGGTGAAATGAGGCGCGCCCCCCGGGATATAACTTACCCAGCGATCAGCGTTTTCAGCGGCAAAAAAGGCAGGGCTATAGCCAGTTACAACGTCAGGTTTAGACCAAAATGAAACTGTGTAGCTATCTGAGTTGATTATGTCATCAGGTAAACGAACACCGGTTGCACCATCAAAGTTAAATGCTTGGCCTGTTTGACCGGCAGTATAGGCCGGCGTACCAACACCTGTATTGTCCAAGTTGTTATCAGTGGTCATGGCATCAGCAAGGTTGCTTAAATTATCTGTTAAGCCGTTTTCAAAGCTATAGTGCGCAATCGCATTTTTAAATACGGGGCGCGCTTTTAGATTCACATTGAACGTTTTGGTGATAGTTTCACCATTAAGTGACATATTAGCGGTTAATGTAACTGCTTGATCGCCCCGATCAGGGGTGGGAATAAATACGGAGCCATTTGCATCAATGTAATATTCATTACTTGATTCCCAGCGAATAGTCGTACCCGCTTTCCCTTTGGTTGGCAATGAACAACCTTCATCATCAATTGTCAGCTCAGTTTTTATATCCAGTGCATCGCTCACGGTTGCTAGAACACTGGCAGTTTCATCAATTTCCGCTACTTTACTGCCCCAGACTGTGGTGTTTTCTAGTGATACTGCAGAGAAAGTAACCACTAAGTCTTGCTTTCCATCATCCCATTGCCATTTAGCCACACCGTAGTAAGTGCCAGACTCAAGTTCAAGTTTAACGCTTGAATCATCAACCATGTACCAAATACCAGTTTCATCACCTGTTACTGAATGATCGGCATTTAAAGCAATGTGCGTAGAGCGCACTGCGCTGGTATTAACATCAGTCCCATGGTTTATAAATTTGTAGTAACCGTATAGTTGCTCAGCCACCACTAAATTATCACCCTCTAGAGGCACATAACGTTGCGGTGAGGTTACCGGCCAACCGGTTGAATTAATGAACATCTCATGCACGCGAACTTGGTGAGCTTCACTCGCTGTTGGAAACGGTGTAGAGGTTTGTGGGAAACGCGTGTGGGTAATCAATAAGTGACGGCCAGTCGCTTCGTCGTAATGGGCAGAGTTATGGCCCGGTGATTGATAACCCCATGCTGGTGAGGTTTCCCCTAGCTCTTGGGTGTATTCAAAGCCACCTAATAGTTTTTCACCAATCTCTAAACCACCAACAGCGGCAATATCATTGCCTGCGGTATCTAAGTATGGGCCATCCGGAGTTTTTGAACGTGCTACACGAATGTTATAGCCACCGTTTACATCAAAACCAGCTACTGAGTAAAATAAATAATAGTAGTCACTTTCAGTGCTATACATAGCAAAGGCGCCTTCAATAGCTCTAAAGTCACCACCCACCAAATGTTTACCATAGCCTTGCTCAGCATCTGGCGTACCCGTTTCTTCATCCATTGCCAGTACAAAGATACCGCCAGAATATGAACCATAAACCATCCATAATTGGCCATCTTTATCATAAAAGGCAGCTGGGTCAATGGCATTCGGGTCAACGGCGCCATTCCACGTTGTTTGGCCGTTATCAAGAGGGTACTGTGCAAACTCTTCATCGTTGCGATAGCCACTGCGTAAAAATACGCCTTTATTTTTATATGGACCTTCAATATTATCAGCTTCTGCAAGGCCTAAGTATGAGCGGTTCCAGCATACTTCATCGACTACATCGGGTGTGTCAGGATTATCTTGAGCGCAATGGTTATAGTAAAACCAAAACTTGCCATTGGGTGCTTTAACAACATCAGCAGCCCAGTTACCAGTAAAGCCATCTGTCCATTGAATACCCTCTGCAATTTCGCTCGTGTAATTAAAGTCAAAAAGCGGGCTTTCATTCACGGCTTCATTAGCGGAAAGGCTTGAAATCATTTCCCAGTTTAATAAGTCTGTTGATTTTGCTGCCGCTAAATGCGAACCAAAAATGTAATAAGTACCGTCAGTTTCAATGACTGATGGATCGTGCACACCAACATAAGTAACCGCCACATTACCTCGTTCATTGTATTTAACACTATCACTGACAGTTGGTTTGGTACTTTGTGGCTGGGCAACTGCTGGTGATGACTCAAGCTTAGTGCCTTCCTCGGAGCATGCTGTAACAGCTAAAGCGCAGGTGATCACCATCGCTAATTTGGTTAGTTTCATTTTTGTGTGTCCTCTTTATATCGAGATATTGTTGTTATTTAATTATGTGTTCAATGAATGCCAGAGTCTGAAATGCAAACTAAAATGCTATTATAATTTTATAGTACAATTTTAACTGTGCAAGTTTATTACATGAGTAAATTTCTTGTTAATTGCGTTGCGTGTCTAACTTGTTAATTTATAAGTTATTTTATTTTTTTTAGGTAGGTTGGATAAATATTTAGCTGACTAAAGAAAGCAGTGATTAACATAAAATAGATACAAGGGTTATTTTATGATGTTATTTTTAAATAGTTGAAGATTTTGATTCTGACAGATTTAAGTGAGGAGCATTTATGGTTTAAAAATGCTCCTACACGAGTTATGTGCTAGCTAGTTTTGGCTTTCAATCCCTTCGGATGTCATTATTACGCGTTTTAATGAACCATCTTTATTGTAATATAGCGGGTCTATTGCCACCGAGCGGCGAAAGCGTCCGCCACTGGGCTTACCGTCTTTTGGTGGTACTGCGCCAGTGTGATAAATAAAGTAACTTTTACCTTTAAATTCTATAATTGACTGATGATTAGTTTCACTGTTTCCTGCAATTTCATTTAAAATGCCTTTATATTCCCATGGACCATGAACACTTTTACTCATGGCATAACAGATTTTTTCAGGGAACTCGCATGCATAAGAAACATAATAGTATTCATCTTTCTTATGAACCCACAGTGCTTCGGTAAAGTTTGGTAAATCAATGGTTTTAATTTCACCATCGAGATGAAGTAAGTCATCACTAAGTTTTACATATTTAGGTATTAAGTTGCCAAAAAATAGGTAGGTATCACCGTTCTCTTCTTCATAGATAGCCGGATCAATATCATCCCAATCATTAGGAGTGTGTTTAGTCATGTCATCGGTAACAAGAGCGTGACCGATAGCATCTTTAAATGGGCCTGTGGGTGACTTTGATGTTGCAACACCAATAGCAAAACCGGGTTTAGTATCATCATGGCGCACAGTGGTGAAAAAATAAAAGGTACCGTTGCGCTCGATCATATGCGATGCCCATGCCTCTCCTTTCGCCCATTTAAAGTCAGTAGCTTTCATAATTGGGCCGTGTTTTTTCCAATTCATCATATCGGTTGAGGAAAATGCGAGCCAGTCATGCATTTCAAAAAAAACATCGTTGTTAGGAGCTTCATCGTGGCCAGTATAAAGATAAACCGTGTTGTTGTGTACAAGTGCAGCAGGATCAGCAGTAAATATATCTTTGAAAAGTGGATTTTGTGCAATAGCCAAGCTACTCGAAAGTAATAAAGGCACAGTAAGGTATTTTAAATTAAACATTAGTTCTCCCCATGGGTAGTAATGTAGTGAACAAAAGATGCTTTAAAAATTACAAGTATAATAACAAAAGTCAATAATTTGTATTATTATATTTTCATTGTGAAAATATAGAGTGCTATCTAGTTTTTATTTTAAATTCATTATTATCAGTGCTTTGCCTTTTAAATCTAAATGTAGTTAATGGGGGAATTAGTTTTATGCTGCTTATTTTTAATTCAAAAATTATATTGACTGTTAAATAATCATACAATACTATTAAATTGAGGCAGCAATTAATTAACATATCAACACAATACACAAATCAATATTCTCAACTGACAACAAGCATATTGAAGTGGTAAACCAGAGACAGAAGCACCTAATTAATCTGTCAATATAACTATAATTTGGAGAGCACCGCTAATGTTAAAAAGAACACACATAGCTAGCGCAATTTTAATGGCAATATCGACTCAATTTGCCTATGCACAACAAGAGCAAACACAAGCTCAAAAAGTAGATGCCGATGCAATAGAGGTTATTGAGGTATCGGGAATACGTGGAAGTTTAAATAAAGGTTTGAACATTAAGCGACAGTCATTACAAGTTGTTGATGCGATTGTTGCCGAAGATATAGGTAAGTTTCCAGATAACAACGTTGTTGAGGCGCTACAACGGGTAACAGGCATACAGGTTACCGACCGTGGTGCTGGCGAGGTAAACACAGTATCTATCCGAGGTTTGACGGACGTGACAACAACGGTCAATGGTCGACAAGTATTTACAGCTTCAGGTCGTAATGTAGCGCTTGCAGATATTCCAGCAGCTTTATTAGAAAGTGTTGATGTATTCAAAACGCGTTCCGCTTCGCAAGTAGGTAGTGGTATTGCAGGTCAAATTGATATCAAAACTCAGCGTCCATTTAACTTTGATGGTTCAAAAGTAGTTGTTTCTGCTCGGGGAGTTTACCAAGACCAAGTAGAAGATGTTGATCCAATTTTATCTGCACTGGCGAGTAATCGCTGGGAGTCAAGCATGGGGGAGTTTGGTGCGTTGATCAACCTCTCATATGCTGAAACAAATTATCGTGACCAAAATATGGCCGCAGGTGCAATGGTACCATTTATGACTCTTAATCCGGCTACAGGGTTTGCGCCGTTCGAACGAATTCAGGTTAAAGATGGGCGTGTAAGTGAAAACCCTATTTGGCAACCAGGGCTCGAGAATGGCTTACCATATCAATCTGGCTCAACGCTTGATGTTAATGGTGTGCCAACTGAATATTATCTGTCACGCGATGCCGTTTTTTCTAATGACTTAACTGGTAAGCGTGAACGCCCAGCAGCTAACCTTTCATTGCAATGGCGCCCTAATAGCGACTCACAATATACATTTGAAGCATTTTATAATGGTTTCCGCAATGAATCATTTAATTCACTTAGTTTTACTTTTGTCGATTTTTGGGGGCAGGCTGACAACATGGCTCCACCAGTAACGTTTGATGGCACTAATGTTATAAAAGAGCGTTATGTTGATGTGCCCTATGGCTTCAATAGTGGTGATTTAACTGTAAGTCAAACAGACAGCTACGTGTTTGCATTAGGTGGAGAATGGACTATTAATGATAACTTTAATTTGTCTTCTGAAGTTTATTATCAGAATAGTAAGTTTGAAACTGAGTTTTTAGCAATGCGAAGTGAACGTGTTGCCTATGGTTTAAATGTTGATTTCAATGATAAGGATGGCATGCCGGGACTAGAATACTTAGATAACCCTGCGACATCCGTTAATGAAGCTGATTTAACCGATACCTCTCAATGGAATGTTGCTCAACTGTATGATAATGGTGGTAATCGCAAAGGTGATTCATTAACGTTTACATTAGATGGTGAACTGTTTGTCAATACTTATGGTTTTGATGAAGTGAACTTTGGTATTAAGTACGATAGTAAAGGAGCTTCAGAAGCGTCACGAGAATCTAGATTTGACGTAGATATTCTTGGGCAATCCTTTTCATCACTGGACGAGAGTTTAGCTTCAGTAAATGAAGATTTTTTTGATAGCAAAGCAAACTGGCCATCATCTTGGGTTGCACCAAGTGGTCACTATATTCATGCTAATCGTGGCTATTTCCGTGAACTATACGGCATAAAACCTGAAAGTTTATTACTAGAAAAAACATTCGATGTTGAGGAGAAGTCTTACGCGGCTTATATTCAAGGTAATTTTTCAAGCACATTATTTGGTCGTGAAATTGATGGCCAAGTAGGTCTTCGCTACGAAAATGCTAAAGTAGATATGACCTTCTTTGATATTGATCAAAACCCTACCGCTGTTAGTTCGGCAGAAAATAGTTCATCGGCTTGGTTACCTAGCTTTGTTGTCCGTTACCATTTAAGCGAGGATTTACTTGCCCGTGCAGCCTACACTCAGACTATTCGTCGCCCTGAGTTTTCACAGCTAAATTCGTTTATATATTATACTGAAGATGTAACGGATATTGGTTATGGGACTGCAAATGGGGGAAATCCAAGTATAGAGCCCGTTGAATCGAAAAACTATGATTTAACATTAGAGTGGTATTTTGCAGAAGCAAGTTCACTCTATGGGACATTATTTAAGCGCGATATTGAAGGGTTTGTTTACGGCTCTAACCGTATTATTCAATATCAAGGCCCAGATGCGACTGAACCTGAGGATTATATCCTTACTCAACCAGATAATTCGTCAAATGGAACATTGAATGGTTTAGAATTAGGTCTTGTGTATTTCCCTGACAACTTGCCTGATTGGTTAATGGGTGCAGGTGTTCAAGCGAGTGCTACCCTACTTGATTCAAAACAAGACTTACCAAAGTATAATGATGTAGGTGAGTTAGTTGGTACAGATTCGCGTGATATGTTTGGTGTGTCTGAATTATCTTACTCAACAGTTCTCATTTATGAACGTGAAGACTTTGATATACGTTTGGCCTATCTATGGCGTGATGATTTCTTAAATAGTTACGAGGCAGCACAGTTTGCTAACCCGCTGGGTATATACCGTAGCCCTGAGAAGAGCTTAGATTTTCAGATAAGCTATGATGTTACAGAAGATCTGATGGTGACATTTGATGGTACTAACTTAACACAAGAGACGTATCAAAGTTATTACGAGTACCCAACTACTCATAATTCAAATAATGCACTATATAGCCGCACGTTTGCATTAGGTGTGCGTTACTCTTTCTAATAATCTACTTAAATTAAAGCCTCAGACTACCTGAGGCTTTTTTATTGTGAAGGTAGTACGTTTAATTCCCACCTTATCTTTACGAAAATAGTTGCATGCTAATTAGTATGATAATACTATTTATGTTATTAGCATTAAGTTTACAAAAATAACGAATTCAATGAACATCACAATGCTTTGCAATCGAAATTAGATTCGATACTTGTATAACATATTAATAATGATGGTCTTTTTTCTTTTTTAAATATGTTGCTTTATATAACATATTTTAAAAATCAGGTAGTTGTATGGAAAATCAAAAGTTATCAGTTGTTGAAAAAGTCGGTTTTGGTGCCGGTGATATGGCAGTAAACGTTATGGTTGCTGCATTATTTTATTTTATGTCGTTTTTCTACACCGACATTTATGGTCTTGACCCTGTTGATATGGGGATTTTATTTTTAGTTGCACGTTTTGTTGATGCGTTTACTGACCCATTAATGGGCGTGATTACCGATAAAGTAAAAACACGCTGGGGGCAGTTCCGCCATTGGTTCTTATTTTTATCTGTGCCCTATGGGATTTCAATCGTTCTACTATTTACCACGCCAGATTTTGATTACAACATGAAGTTGGTATGGGCTTATCTTACCTATTTATTTGCCACCTTAATGTTTACTGGTGTGGCTATTCCTTATATTTCATATATCGGTGTATTAACCGCAGATCCAAAAGAGCGATTATCCGCAAACGGATACCGAATGTTTTTTGCCAAAATAGCGAATGTAGTTATTGTGTTTTCAGTTCCCTTACTAGCGTCTTTGTGGGGCGGTGGCGATATTGCTCATGGTTATAAACTGGCAATGATTTTAGTGTCCACTTGTGGTGTAGCATTGTTTCTATTTTGTTTTTTTACTACTCGTGAACGTATTACTCATGAACCTCAGACAGAAAGCATCGCAACACAATTTAAAACATTATTGAAAAACGATCAGTGGTTATTATTATGTGCTGCATGCGTGCTCGGTACTTTAGGTTACGCAATTCGTGGCAGTGTCGCTATGTATTATGCAACTTATTATTTAGGTGAACCAAGTCTTGCTGGAGCGTTTACCAGTGCTGGTATTGCCGCATCAATTGTATCTATGATCGCTAGTACATGGATCACCCAACGCTATTGTAAAATGAAGCTATTTCGTCAATCACAAATCGCGGTGTTATTCATATCTGTTGTAATGTATTTTGCTGTGCAACCTGGAGATGTATATCTTGCCTTCTTTTTATACATTATTCTTTCCTTTGTGGTTGATTTACACGCCCCTGTGTTTTGGTCAGCCATAGCTGAAGCCGTTGATTATGGTGAAATTAAAGACGGTGTACGTGCCTCAGGATTATCGTTTGGTGGCATCTCATTTTGCCAAAAAGCGGGTGGCGGGTTAGCAGGTCTTGCCGGTGGTTTACTATTAGCATTTTTTGAATACAAACCAAATGTTGAGCAAACAGAATTCACCTTGATGGGTCTTGCTTTAATGCTGACTGTTATTCCAGGAGTATTTCATGCATTGCTGGGCTTTATATTAAAGAAATACAAAATTACAGATCAATATTATACCGACATGGTTAAAAACCAACGGTTACCAGAATAATTTTAGGAGCATTTATGTCAACTTTACCTAAGCCTTTGATCCCACAACGTGCTGACCCATATATTCATAAGCACACAGATGGTTATTATTATTTTACCGCGTCTGTTCCTGCCTATGATGGCATTGAACTACGTCGTGCAAAGACGCTTGAAGGACTTGCAACGGCAACACCAAAAATGGTCTGGATGAAGCCACAAACAGGTCCGTACTCGGAGCTTATTTGGGCACCTGAGATCCATTTTAATGATGGCGCTTGGTATGTTTATTTTGCCGCAGCACCGAGTCGTGAAATTAAGCACGATTTATTTCAACACCGTATGTATGCAATTAGCTGTAAAGATGCGGATCCGATTGAAGGCGAGTGGCAGTTTTGCGGTCAAATTGAAACCCCATGGGATACTTTTTGTTTAGATGCCACGACTTTTTATCATAATGATGAGCTTTATTATTGTTGGGCACAAAAAGAACCAGGTGTAAAAGGTAACTCAAATCTGTACTTGGCAAAAATGTCATCACCAATAGAGATCTCTGGCGAAATCACGCGTTTAACCATCCCTGAACTTGATTGGGAAATAATTGGTTTTTGGGTGAATGAAGGCCCTAACGTACTTAAACGTAACGGTAAAATATTCTTAACGTATTCAGCCAGTGCCACCGATGAAAACTATGCTATGGGCTTGCTATATGCGGACCTAGATAGTGATTTATTAGATATAAATAGCTGGACTAAAGTACTAGAGCCGGTATTTCGTAGTAATGAGCCTAAGTCGATGTTTGGCCCCGGGCATAACAGTTTTACGCAAGATGAAAATGGTAATGACGTACTGGTTTATCACTGTCGTCAATATACTGAAATTGAAGGTGACCCACTGTGGAATCCAGATCGTCATACCTTCACAAAATCATTAAATTGGGATGATAACGGTATGCCTGTTTTTGGTAAACCTGGCGAACGATAAAAATAACAAAAGGACTCTGTGTATGTTTGATTTAGCAGCAAAAAAATTACCACACGTTATTAGTTTTTCACTTGCGGTAATGTTGTTATCGGCTTGCAGCGAACACCCAAATACAGATGATAAAACTGTTAATACGCATCATACACAGAGCACACCACAACAACTTTTTGCACTTGAGCAAGTTAGCTTAAGTGCAAGCCCGTTTTTACATGCCCAGCAAACTAACGTTCGTTATTTATTGGCATTGCACCCAGATCAATTATTAGCTCCTTACTTACGTGAAGCTGGTATCGAGCCCAAAGCGTCATCTTATGGTAATTGGGAAGACTCGGGACTTGATGGTCACATTGGCGGTCATTATTTATCGGCGTTAAGCCTTGCGTGGGCTGCAACTGGCGATGAAGAACTAAAGCGCCGTTTAGATTACATGTTAAATGAGCTACAACGCGCCCAACAGGTTAATGACGGTTATTTAGGAGGCATACCAAATGGTCAAGCAATGTGGCAACAAATTCATGATGGTAATATTAAAGCCGATTTATTTAGTTTAAATGATCGTTGGGTGCCACTTTATAACATAGACAAAATTTTTCATGGTCTGCGTGATGCTTATTTGATTGCAGGCAGTGAGCAAGCAAAAACAATGCTGTTTGGTTTAGGCGAATGGTTTTTAAACTTAACCTCTAAGTTAAGCGATGAACAAATTCAACAGATGCTATATTCAGAATACGGTGGTTTAAATGCGGTATTTGCTGATATGGCTACTATCGGTAATGATAAACGTTACTTAAAACTAGCACGTCAATTTACTCACCATAGCATTGTCGATCCGCTGTTAAAAAAACAAGATAAGCTAACTGGCTTACATGCTAATACCCAAATTCCAAAAATTATTGGTATGTTGAAGGTCGCTGAGGCCAGTGATGATGAAGCGTGGCAACAAGGCGCAGATTATTTTTGGCAAACAGTGACTAAAGAGCGCTCAGTGGCTATTGGTGGTAACAGTGTACGTGAGCATTTTCACGACAAAAAAGACTTTACCGCGATGGTTGAAGATGTTGAAGGCCCGGAAACCTGTAACACGTATAACATGATGAAACTCAGCAAGCTGCTGTTTCTGAAAACCGCGGACACTCGCTATTTAGAATACTACGAGCGCGCAACCTATAACCATATTTTATCGTCGCAACATCCTGAGCACGGTGGGCTTGTGTACTTTACGCCGATGCGTCCTGGGCACTATCGTATGTATTCATCGGTACAAGATTCAATGTGGTGTTGTGTCGGTTCGGGTATCGAAAATCATAGTAAATATGGTGAGCTGATCTACAGTAAAAATGACGATAACTTATGGGTAAATCTATTTATTTCAAGTACGCTTGATTGGCAGCAACAAGGCTTAAAAGTAACTCAACAAAGCCATTTTCCTGATGCTAATAATGTTACATTGGTTTTCAATACATTAGATAAAAAGGATAATTCACCAGCGCAGTTGCATATTCGTAAGCCAAGTTGGATCACGGGTGATTTACAGTTTAAGCTTAATGGCAAACCTATAAATGCCACTGCAGAGCAGGGTTATTACGCAATAAAACATGATTGGCATGATGGCGATAAACTCGCTTTTTCCTTAACCCCAAAGCTGTACACAGAGCAACTGCCGGATGGCCAAGATTACTATGCGGTATTGTATGGTCCTGTGGTAATGGCAACCAAAGTACAAGCGTTTAAAAACGAGCAGTTGAATTTTGTGGCAGACAACAGCCGCATGGGTCATATTGCAGCAGGGCCTACCTGTCCATCCGAAGCACTTCCTATCATGCTCAGTGAACCTGAGCAGTTTATTGCTGATTTAAAGCGAGCGCCTAGCGCTGAACTTGCATTTACCACAGATAAAAATGTCGCAATAGCCCAGCAGGGTATAGGGAGTACACAAACAACTCAGTTAATTCCGTTCTTTAGGCTTCATGATAGTCGCTATCAAGTTTACTGGCCGCAGCAAAGTGAAGCCGAATTTACTCAGTTCGTGAAAGATTCAAAAGCTGCTGAACAAGCAAAAGAGCAATTACGATTATTGACGGTTGACCAAATTACACCGGGTGAACAACAGCCTGAAGTAGAGCATGACTTTAAAGGCGAAAACACCCGCGCAGGCGTAAATAATGGCCACCATTGGCGTGATGCAACAGGTTGGTTTGAATACACATTAGCCAACCCAGAACAGCAAGCAGTGGCATTGCGTATTCGTTATTTTAATGCTGATGTAGGCCGTAAGTTTACCATCACTATTAATGGTGAGGTGTTGGCAAAAGTAAGTTTGCCGACTCAACAAACTGATACAGAATTTTATAGCATTGATTACCCGTTAACCGATGTAATGCAACAAGCATCATCGTTAACACTGCGTTTTAGCGCCGAGCAAGGCTCTATTGCTGGTGGTATTTACGGTATTCGCTTAATTAATAAGTAGCAGAGTGAGCATGACTTTACACCATACCCAGAGTAAGCACTCAAAAGTGAGTGAACGACGCTACCCACTTGCTGAGCAATATATCACGCAGCCTGGCGTGCACGTCACAGGTTCTGGTTTAATGTATCGTGTAATTGAGCTTGGCAGTGGTGAACCACCTTCATGGGATGCCACTGTTAAGGTGCAGCAGCGCGTGATGACTGCAACAGGGCATGTGCTTTATGATACGCGGCAAATCGAGCAATTGGCAGAGTATGAAATAGCAGAAGCGATAGAAGGTTTGCAAGAAGCACTCATGCTGATGCCGAAAGGCAGCCGTTACGAGCTTTTGATTTTACCGCATCTTGCCTACGATATTTACAGTGTGGCACTTAACGAGTCATTAGCGGCCAGTAGTGAACAGCTTATTTTTATGGATATTACTCTAATCGATTTTAATTAAGATACAAATTGAGTATTAAATTAAAGTATAAAAAAACCTGCAATTTGCAGGTTTTTTTAGTTTCATTATTTATACTGTTGCATTACTTCTCAATCAGCTTAGTGGTGCGCTTGTTTAGATCTTTGCTATCAACTACTGGCCAGTTATCGTCCCAAGTCATCGGTAGGATACGTAATTTTTGTAAGCCGTTATCAGCGCTTTCATAGGCATGAAGTACTAAATAGTCTTTTCCATCAAAGGTGTAGGCGGCATTATGGCCAAGTGCTGCCCAGTCTTTATTACCTTCGATCACCAGTGAACCACCGCCATTATTTAAGTCTCGACCTTCTTTATCAAGGTAAGGGCCTTCTACATTCTTACTGCGCCCTACACGAACATTATAAGTACTGTCTAAACCTTGGCAGCATTTATCAAACGATACAAATAAATAGTAATAGCCATTCTTTTTAAAGATATACGGCGCTTCTACAGGGCCGTGTTCAGTGTTAGGGCGGGCTGAAATGCTATGCCATTCTTGCGGTTGAGCAAGTCGTACCATATCATCATCAAGTTTTACTAATTTAAGGCCACCCCAAAACGAACCAAAACTCATCCACGGCGTGCCGTTGTCATCTTCAACAATAGCAGGGTCAATCGCGTTCCAGTTATCACGCTCAGGCACAGACTGTATAACTATACCGTGATCTATCCATTTATAATCGGGTGATTTAGGGTCTAGAGTTTCGTTAACCGTTACACCAATCGCAGAGGTGTTTTTACCAAACGCAGACACAGAATAATAAAGATAAAATTTGCCATCTTTTTGG
Organism: Pseudoalteromonas sp. US3C1013; assembly: GCF_048401115.1. Lineage (GTDB taxonomy): Bacteria > Pseudomonadota > Gammaproteobacteria > Enterobacterales > Alteromonadaceae > Pseudoalteromonas > Pseudoalteromonas undina. The sequence goes on from NZ_CP183076.1 coordinate 426,396, forward strand.
TATACATCCGGCGCCCAAAGGTGGCCACCAAAGTCACTGGCAATGCGTTTTGCCCAGCTTGGCTCATCTTTAAATACGCGGCCAGTAAGCTGCCAATTTTTCATGTCTTTTGATTCGTAATAAGTGATCCCCATACCCGTGCTAAAGACGTAATAGGTATCGCCTTCTTTAGTCATTACAGGGTCGTGTACTTCAACTTGTTTAGCCATGGAATTACTTGCTAAACAAAGTAATGTACTTGCACCGAGCAGTTTACATGTATGAGCGAACTTTTTTGCGCGTTTCATAGTTGCCTACCTTTTTTATTTTATTCATTACACTTATTCAGCTACTATAATATAAGTAATACAATATTAACAATGGAAATTAAACTATAAAAATAGGAAATACCATGGCCAAGAATCTGATTGCCACTGCAATGGTAAGCGTACTTAGTATGTCATGCTTTTACAGTGTTGCAGAGGCAAATAATAATCCAACATTGATGCCAATTGATAACCCAATTGTTTTGCAACGCGCTGATCCTTGGTTGGTCCGCGATGAAAAAACCGGTTGTTATACCTTTATTGGTACATCCCCTAAATTTGATGAAATAGAGCTTCGTCAAGCGTGCCGAATTAATGACTTGAAACTAGCAGAGCCAAAAGTGATTTGGCATAAAAATGAAAAAGGCCCAATGAGTACCAATATTTGGGCACCAGAGCTACATAAAGTTGATGGCAGTTGGTATATTCATTTTGCAGCGGGTGATGTAGAAAAGCCGTTTAGTATCCGCATGTATGTGCTTAAAAATGACAGTAAAAACCCGATGAACGGCCAATGGCAAGAAATGGGTCAGTTAAAAACCCACCTTGATAGTTTTTCATTGGACGCTACAACATTTAGCCATAAAGGTAAGCGTTATTTAGTGTGGGCACAGCAAAACCAACCCGCAACGTATAACTCCGCATTGTGGGTTGCACAAATGGATTCACCAACATCGATAAAAGAGCCAATAGTTAATATTTCAGAGCCAACACTTGATTGGGAATTACAAGGCTATAAGGTGAATGAAGGAGCCGCAGTGATGGTCCGTGAGGGAAAAGTACTACTTACGTATTCTGCCAGTGCGACTGATCATCGATATGCAATGGGCTTGTTATGGGCCGATGCAGATGCCGATTTACTCGACCCAGCAAGCTGGCATAAGAGGCAGCAGCCAATTTTTGCTAGTAACGAAAAAGTAGGGCGCTTTGGTCCAGGTCACAATAGTTTTGTAAAAGCAGAGGACGGTGTTACAGACTTATTAATTTACCACAGCCGTGATTATAAAGAGCTTAAAGGAACACCGTTAACAGATCCAAATCGCCATGCTCGAGCGCGTATAATAAAGTGGGATGACCAAGGATTTCCTATTCTTTCGCCAGAGTTTCCGGACTAACTATAGAGCTGATAATAAAAAAGGAGCCTGTTGCTCCTTTTTAATGAACTAGGGCTGATTACTCAACCACAATCCCAACAGCGTCTAAGTAGTAGTCAGTCCAGCTATTATATTGTCCTTGTAACCACATAATGACTTTATGTTTGTCGGAATTGACTATCATAGGGCGTAAATTTTCATTGTTTTTATCATGCGTTAACTGTTCCCATTGAATACTTTTAGTATCATCATCAAGCCCAATGTGTGCGCTAAATATTTGATGCGGCATTGCTAAAGACTCACCCGTAGTCGGATTCACATTACTTGAAATAACCACATGAGTAGGGTCGCTAGGATCCACAGTGATTAAGCCTGTATAACTGGCCTCACGGTCATATAAACGGCTTCCTGCAAACGCAACTTCACGGTCATGCCATTTTTTGCCATCCCAAGATGCAATACGATAACGCTGATCTAGATTATTTAAGTAATAAGTATAAGCAACGTGTGGGTAGCCTTTATCATCAAAAGCCACTGAGCTTGTCCATGCACTTTTTTCAACACTTAAATCAACGCCACGGAAGTTGCCGCCGCCACCTTGAAATAATTTCTCTGCTTCAGATGGTTTTAATGGCCCATCCTTTTTAAGGTTTTTAATTAATGTGCCATCCACGTTATAGAAATTACCTTTTCTAAACTCAGAATAATAAATGCTGTTACCAAAGTCGCGAGGGTGGGCATCAGTGAATGACAAACCTATTGTGTCTTTGCTATTCCCTGCATAGCGTGCATACGGTCTTTGTACGCCAGGGACTTCATTTTGAATTAGATGAACATGTTCATCGCTCCAGGTAGCACCATCGTCTTTTGATGTAACATACGTTGGATTCCAATCAATACCGCGATAAAGGTTATAAAGTGTTCCTTCATCGGGTAAGTCGTATAAGTTCATGTAGGTTACGTTGGCAGGACTTTGTATCGTTTTCTCTTCGCCCCAACTTAAAAAATTGTCAGAATTTGAAATACGGTAGTAATGTACTTTTTCACTATTATGACGTGCGTAAACGCTTAATACACTGCCATCAGGACGCGCATAAAATACCGGTGAGTTATGATCATCATGGTCAAATTTAGTTTTTAATGTGGTACGACCGAGTAGTTGCTTTTTATCAAGGTCGTAGACACCTACCGCAGCGTCACCCACACCATTGCCAGCAACGCTACCGATAATTAATTTACCGTTTTGGATAATGGCGCGGGGATCTTGAAACCAACACCACCCTGCATTATGCATTAACGTTTGAATTGTATTGTGAGCGACGTGTTTTTTTGGTTTTTCATCTTCAAGTAGTTTATACACTTCACTACCGGCTGCTAAAAATGCCCCAACACCATACACTTCAGTGTAATCTGGAAATGAATCTCCAGGAGCTGCGCCTACAGGTTGTACGAAGGCTAGCATGCCATCATCGGTAACTGAACCTGAAATCGCACGCCATGCTTTCATTAATGCAGGGCGATACGTTTCTTTATCAAGGTAGCCATTATTGATACCCCATGCTAAACCAAATGCGTAGAATGATGTACCACTGGTTTCTTTGATGGGATAACCTTGTGTACCACCAAGTAAACCCATAGACCATGTGCCATCTTCACGTTGTATTTCAATTAAACGTGCGGCCATCTTTTTATATAAATTAATGTAAAAGTCACGTTTTTCCCAAGTCACTGGTAAGTCCGGAATCATCAGTGCTAATCCACCAAATACCCAGCCATTGCCACGAGCCCAAAAAACGTCTTCGCCATTTTTTTCGTGTTTATCAAAGAAACTAGAATCACGCCAAAATAGCTGACCTTTCTTACTCCACAATAGGTCGTATGTTGCTTTATACTCTTGGTGCATAAAGTCTAAATACTTTTCTTCACCGGTAATTTTAGCTAAACGTGCCCATACAGGCGGTGCCATAAATAATGCATCACACCAGCCCCAACGATCATGGGCATGGGTATTTTCAGCAAGCCAATCAAGAGTGCCGGTTTTTGGGTGAGCCAAAATCCAGTCAAATTGCTTACGGGTGGGTTCGAGCATTTTTGGCTGATGGAAGTCTTCGTATAAAGACAGATAAAATTGACCTACCGTGTGATCATCGGCATGATAAGGGCGTTGGTGTAGAGCCCAGTCATTTCGCTGACCAATTTCCATTAAAAAGTTTGTATATTTATCATCATCAGCAATTTTACGCCATTCGTTCATACCCGCGTAAAGGGCACCATGATGCCACTCTAAATCATGATATTGTTCGCGATTCATCCACTGGGGTGGTTTGCGTGGTAGTGCGCGGTATTTACCTTCTTCTGCAAAATTTGCAATTTGCCAGTCTGCTACTTTTTGCGTTAGTGACTTTACAGATTCTGCGGTTACTTGTGTGTTTTTATCTTTGGCTAAATAGTTACTCGCATAATCTTGCCATTGTTTGGAGGTTGTTATGTCACCCGCTTTAGACCAAGCAAACCCTCCATAATAGGTAATTTCACCCGCTTTATTCGTCTGCGCAACAAGCAGAGCATGCGAGCGATCTTTCTTATCACTTTGTTGTAAAATATAGTGAGTGTGGGTAAATTTAGGCAATAAAACAGATGTGCCTACTTGGCTGCCATCAATAGTTTCCCATGTTGTTATTGCATCACCTTCAGAGTTGACATGTGTCTGTGCTTTACCATCATGGGTAGTGACCCCCACAGCAACTTTAAGCTGTATGGGTTTACCATTGTGTGTAAATTGACTTTGTACTTTATAAAATTGGCTACCTTTTTCCAGTGTGTAGCGTTTTTTCTCGGTGATGTCTTGATCGGTATACTGGTAAGTGAGCTCAAAAACGACTTTATCAGCGGTTTTTTCTATTATTGAATAATCAGTATACACATTGGGCTGTATCAGTCTGTCGCTCTTATCGGCATTTTCATCCCATAAGGCCATTGAGCCGCAGCCTAATGAATTACCAACATGATAAGGGTCGTAACCTTCACCATGATCTGCATGATAAGAGATACCTTCTCGTTCTCCTTCATACCATTTATTAATAATTGGGTAATCAACGCGTTTAAGCCAGCAGTCAGTGCCACTATTTTCTACCGAATCTTTTAAAGCAGGCCCATAAACGCGAAATGCAACCTTGTCATTTTCAAATGCAAAGTCGTCCATACGCTCAGGAACAAAGCGTGCTTCTACGCTTTTTTGGGGCATTATTGAGGAGCAGCTACTGAGTAATACTAGAGAACTTATGGATGCAATTTTAAGCAGAGTGTTCATCATCACCTCTTTATGACTGTTCATTAATTTGCACTGAGGCTAACAACACGAGAGGAAGCTACCTTGCCTAATTAATGAGAGTCCTTATCTGTATGCAAAAAAGGGGTGATAACACCCCCTATAAACGTGGGAACAACTAATTAAGTTTTACCAAAAGCGATAGTAAATAAACGTAGTGATACCGATGATCCCCGCAGTATGAATGTAATCCCACTTATCTAATCCGGCAGCTACTTCTTTTAATGTGGCTTTATCAAGACTTGAGAAGGTTAAACCTTTGAGTTGTTCATTACTGGCAGGTTTTGTGAAAATACTCACTACAATCATCAGCACAACAACCACAACAAATAATAAAATACAGTAGTACAACCAGTTCATATCGGTGATCCACGCAAATGATGAACCAGCTAAATTATCTTTAAATGGCAGTAACACTAAGCGGATCATACCCAGTACAAAACCAGACACTAAACCAGCAAAGCCAGCTGCGGGGGTGATACGTTTACTACATAAACCTAATAAAAATACAGCAGCAATACCTGGCGCGATTAGTGACTGCACGCTTTGCAGGTATTCATAGAGCACATCTGCAATTAAGCTCATTATGGGTATCCATAATAGGCCTAAAATTACAATGGCTACGGTTGCCAAGCGACCTACTTTTAACAGGTGTTTTTCGCTTGATTCAGGTTTGAACTTTTTATAAAAATCGATAGTAAATAAGGTGGCTGATGAGTTAAATAACGAGGCTAACGAGCTCATTAATGCGGCAACTAGGCCACCAATTACGATGCCTTTAACACCTGAGGGGAGTAACTCGGCAACCAAAGTAGGAAACGCTTGATCGGCACTGTCATAGCTAATAATACCTTTTGCTTTTAATGCATAAGCGATCATTCCTGGTACTAAAAAGATGAAAATAGGCAATAACTTTAAGTAACCTGCAAACATAGTACCGCGACGCGCTTCTTTAATACCTTTCGCTGAGAGTACACGTTGTACAATATATTGGTCAGTACACCAATACCAAAAACCAATAATGAATGAACCAAAAATGATGCCCGGCCATGGGAACTCGGTATCTGAGGCGCTACGGATTAAATGCATATTTATATCATTTAAGCGTTCAACCTCTGACCAGCCACCGACTTTATCCAAACCAACAACTAATATAACCACAGAGCCAATGATCAACACAGGGGTTTGTAGCACCGAGGTCCACATTATCGCTTTCATACCACCGAGTACGGTATAGATACCGGTGATCACCACTAAGCCAATAGCGGATATCCAGAAAAAGTCGATGCCCCAAATGCTTTCGATACCTAAAATAGTTTTAAACGCGATACCACCGGCATAAACAGTCACTGCTACTTTGGTGAGTACATAACTGATTAATGAGATAACCGACAAAAAAGTACGTGATTTAGAATTAAAACGACGCTCTAAAAATTCCGGCATAGTATAAACTTTACTACTCCAGTAAAAAGGCACAAACACCCAACCAAGTAATAATATTATCCACGATTGCATTTCCCAATGCGCTAACGCCATGCCTGATTGTGCACCTGCACCAGATAAGCCAACTAAATGCTCAGAGCCAATGTTTGAGGCAAAGATTGACGCACCAATGACTAGCCAACTCGCATTACGCCCGGCTAAAAAATAATCTGTAGTATCTTCTTCTTTTTGTCTCATTGAGACGATGACTACAGCTAAGAGCAAGACAAAGAATCCTGCGAGCACGAGCCAGTCTAATGTACTTAATTCGATCATTTTTGATTCCATTTAAGCCCGAAAGTAACTTTCGGGTAATTTGTGTGTGATAAAAATATTATAATACAAATTTGTTAAATGAAAGAAATTTGTTAAAAATTGATGGTCGTTTTAACTTCTGTGTTTTTATAATTCAGAATTAAAGCAAAGATAAAATAATATGCAGGAAAATTGTAAAATATTTGCCTGATGACGCGGTAAATTTATAGTAGTATCATACAATAAGTATTTTTAAAGGAACTGTTTATGGCACGCATTGAAAATTTAAATTTGTCGCAACAGGTAACCAATGAGTTGGGTAAAGCCATTATTAATGGTCATTATACAGCTGAAACGGGTTTACCAACCGAAGCAAAGTTATGTGAAGAGTATGGCATTAGTCGTACTGCTGTTCGTGAAGCAGTTAAAATGCTTGCAGCAAAAGGTCTTATATCGTCACGTCCTCGTCAAGGAATACGTGTAGAGCCTGCTAATACTTGGAATTTATACGATACCAGCGTTTTAAAATGGCTTCTTGAGAGTAGTCCAACTCTTTATGTGTTAAAAGAGTTTTTACAGGTACGCTTGGCGATAGAACCACAAGCTGCGGCGTTAGCAGCAAAACGAGCAGATAAAGATGCTATTGCAGAGATTGCTGTTGCGCTAGAAAAAATGCAAGCAGCTGCTGATGCACCTGATGGTGAAATTCATGAGGCAGATTTAGCGTTTCATACCGCTATTTTATTTGCTAGCGGAAACCGTTTTTTCTTTCAATTACGTGATTTCATCCGTACGGCATTAAATGTAAGTATTCAACACACAACACCCGCAAAAGGAAGCAAGAAGGCCATTGCTGATGAACACTTTAAAGTGTATCAAGCCATATTAAATGGTGAGGCTGAGCGGGCTAAAAACATGATGACCTACATGATTGATGAAGCAATGTCATTTATTGAAAAAGAAATTGCAGAAAAAGAGTCACAAAACGCATCAAAATAATCACATTTATTAATGAATTATCTTAATACTTAAGGAAATCATGCCAGTCTCAACAACACACACAACAAGTTATCCAAGCCTCGCTGGTAAAAGTGTTTTTATTACCGGCGGTGCAACAGGGATCGGCGAAGTCATGGTAAAACGTTTTTGTGAACAAGGTGCAAAAGTAACCTTTGTTGATATAGCAAAAGAGCAAGGAAGGCAACTATGTGACTCAGTTGCCGGTCAATATTGTTATGACCCTAAGTTCATATATTGTGATATTCGAGAGATAGAACAGTTAAAAGCTGCCATCAAAACGACGGGCAAAACACAAGGGGAGATCAGTGTATTGATAAACAATGCTGCTGACGATACTCGCCATGTTGCCGATAGCATGAGTGTTGAATACTGGGATGATAAGTTAGCCGTTAACTTACGGCCTTGTTTTTTTTCGGCGCAGGCCGTAGCTCCGCAAATGCAACGAATTGGTGGTGGTAGCATTATTAATATGGGCTCAGTGAGCTGGCGTATTAAGCAAACGGGCATGCCGGCTTATACGACCGCTAAAGCAGGAATTGAAGGGTTAACTCGCTCATTAGCTGCGACTTATGGTAAAGATAATATTCGTATTAATACGTTAGTGCCAGGGTGGGTTATGACTGAACGGCAAATAACCCATTGGTTAACTCCCGAAATGATCGAAGATGTAAGACATAATCAATGTATAAATGAAACATTGCAGGCCGATGATATTGTTAATGCGGCTCTTTTCTTAGCCGCAGATGATAGTAAAATGATGACTGCACAATCATTAGTTGTTGATGCCGGTTGGACTTAAAGTTAAAGAAAAAAATTTACCTAACCTCAATCATATTATAATATTAGAATAATCTTTTCTGATAAGTAGTTTAACCCAGTGAATAAGGTAGAAACGCATTGCCCGATATCGTATTAGTTTATTTTATATTAATAATTGGTGCATGCTTACAGTGCGTTATTGGTTTTGGACTAGGGTTATTGTGTGCGCCAATTTTATACTGGCTTATGCCAGAGTTAGTACCCGGACCAATGATTTTAAATGCCTTGTTGATCACTTCTATTCTTGCTATTAAGCATCGCGGTGCAATAGATTTAAAGCACACAGGATATTCAATTTTTGGTGGCGCCGTAGGGGTATTAATTGCTGCGAGTGTTATGTTGCAAGTAGACCCTCATCAGTATCGTATTTTACTTGGGTGTTGTTTATTAATTGCAGTTGGGCTATCGCTCACAGGTTGGTCGCCTAAGCTTACTTTTATCTCTAATGTACTTGCATCACTTGCATCTGGTTTTATTGGCACCACCACATCAGCAGGAGGCGCTCCGATGGGGCTACTCTATCAAGCGCAAAACAAAGATAAAATTAAAGCTAATTTAAGCATCTTCTTTGTGTTTATTAATCTGTTTGGTATTACGGCTTTGCTGGTTACTGGTACAGCAGACTCGAATGACTTACTTCTATTTATTAAATGCCTACCAGCTATTCTAATTGGCTGGGGATTGTCATACTTTCTAAATAATAAAATCAACGAGCAATCTATTCGAATTTTAATTATTGTGGTTGCAACGTTTTCAGGTCTAGCACTGATTTTCTTTCAACGTTAAGATGATGATATTAACTCGCAAGCTGTATTAGGTTAAGTAATGGAAGTTAATTCGGTTAAAATGATTATTCCTTGCCAATGTTTACTAGGTGAAGGACCATATTACAGCGAATCACGGAAATGTTTATTTTGGGTCGATATTTTAGACAAGTTGCTTTACCGTTTTGATCTTCAGCAGCAAACTGTTTCTCGATATCCGATGGAGCAAGCTATTTGTTGGGTTATGGAGACTACGGAACAGCGTTTGATCGCAGGTTTTGAACGCGGTATTTATTACCTTGATAACAGCACATTCCAACCTATAGAGCTTTACTCTCTTTCCAATCTTGCTATAAATAATCGTTTAAATGATGCGAAAACAGATAGAAACGGATATGTGTTTTTTGGCACCATGGATAAATATGAACAACAAAGCACTGGAGCGCTTTATCGTTTTGGTCATCAACAGGCACCAACAATTGTTGACAGTAATTATATGATCAGTAATGGACCTGCAATAAGTAAAAATGGACGCATCTTATATTCAACAGAATCATCCACCAGAACTATCTATCAATTTGATTTAAGTGAACAAGGTGAGCTTAGCAACAAGCGAGAATTTATAAAATTTGACGAGGCAATGGGTTTTCCCGATGGTATGACAGTCGATAATGATAACCACTTATGGGTTGCATCATGGAATGGTTCTGGACTTTATCGTTTCTCACCACAAGGAAAATATGTTCAGTTTTATAAATTACCAGCTCCAAGAGTAACGAGCCTTACCTTTATGGGAGATGATTTAGATACGATAGCCGTAACTACAGCCCGCACTGGTTTAGATAAAGAGGCACTAGAACAGTTTCCTTACAGTGGAGGTCTTTTTATTATCACAGTACCCGTTAAAGGAATAGCAGAAACACCTGCTCATTTATGATTGTTTATTCTTCAAAAGTACATGCTTTATTACGTCCTGAATCTTTTGCTAAATAAAGAGCTTTATCTGCTACTTTTATAAGCGTTTCACTTGTGGATGCTTTAGTTACTAAGCAAGTAGTATATCCTATGCTTATTGTTAGTTTATTACTCACACTTGAATAATCATGTGCAATTTTCAGAGATTTAATTTTTTGCTGTATTAATGTCGTAAAGTGCTCGCATTGCTCTAGCCCAGTGAAGGGTAAAATTATGGCAAACTCTTCGCCTCCGTATCGAGCTGCTAAATCTCCCTCACGCTTACATAAACCGCTTAATGCGCTTGCTACTTGTTTTAATGCGTCATCCCCTTTTTGGTGACCATAATTATCGTTATAGCGTTTGAAAAAGTCGATATCACATATAATTAAGCTAACGGGTTGGTTATGCCTTGCGCAGCGTTTAATTTCACTTTTGAGTGTAGCATCAAAAAAACGGCGATTAGCAATATTAGTTAGCGCATCGGTATTCGCTAATTTATTGAGCTTTATATTGGCGTTAATTAATTGCTGTTGGGTTAACTGTAGCTTTTTTTTATAGTTAATATTTTTAAGTGCATTATTAATGATTTCGCCTACGAGCTTTATTCTAATTAAATCTATTTTGCTCCAATTACGTTTTGTTTTAACACAATCACAACCAATAAAGCCTACTAGCTCTTCATCAAAACGTAGGCCTATGCACAGAACAGATTGAATATTTTGCTCTTTAAATTCAGCTTTTTCAGCGTCGGCTTTTGTTGGTAATTGTTCAATATCATTCACTTGAAATAGATGGCTCTCATTCATTATTTCAAAAAAGTAGGGTAGCTCAACTTTGGGTACATTTTGTAGTCTGTCTTTGCAAGCGATAATACCCGTATTGACCCATTCGTGAGTATTGGTGATAGTTTCGTTGTCGGTGTTGAATTCAAATAAATAACTGCGGTCTGCCTTCAGTACAGTGCCAATGGCTTTAAGGGCAAAGTTAATTTGCTGGTCTATATTGTCATTTTGTATATCAATAAGTTTGGTAGAAATTTTAGAGATAATTTGATCAAAGTTATATTGTTCTGTAATTGTACGATCTTGCTCTAAAGTGATCATAGACACAGAGTCATTAACTATTGAATGATTAACATTTAAAAGCTGCGGCGAAAATTCACACTCTAATAAAACTGCTGTGATATTTGATGAAAATAATTGCTCAATGGTTATCACCGTATCATCATTAAAGTCGCGAAGAGTAATATTATTAAAAACATCGTTACTAACAGCGTCATCACTATTTATATTAAGTAGTGTTTTAGCATGTTGGTTTAACGTGTAGTGATGCGTTTTATTATCATAAGCAATAACGGCTAAATTAATTAGATTAAAAATCTGCCAAATTGTATTGTTTGAGTCATGGCTCACTTGTTTCTCCGCATTAAAATATGAAAACTACCCATATTTATGAATTAATTATTATTTTTGTATCCGCTTAGTTATTTTTAGTACAGTTTTTTGTATTTTACTAAGTTTTTAGTGCGTTTATTTGGCCTACGTATTACAATTGTGATTGTATATCATTACGTATTTCCCAATTTGCTTTATTTCATGAGCTTACTTCGTTTTCAGTAAAGGCCTTTTATATTTCATGACAGAAATAACTACACATCACGCCTCCCGTCGCCGTCTATTAATTGCACTTGCAATTACCTGTTCGTTTATGGTTATTCAGCTTATAGGTGCTTATTATGCTAATTCACTGGCTGTTCTTGCTGATGCAGGCCACTTATTTGTTCATAACAGTTCGCTATTTATAGCACTTATTGCCTCAAGCTTCGCTATTCATCTGGCTAAAACTTACAACGACGGTCACCAAAAAGCTGAATTAATCGGTGGTCTGATCAACGGAATTCTCTATCTAGCCATTAGTTTACTTATTTTGTATGAGGGAGCTGAGCGCTTTATGCATCATAAAGGTGGGCATGAGTTGGTTATAAATAGTTATTTAATGTCGGTGATTGCTGCTATTGGTTTTTTATTTCATGGTGCGGCAGCATGGGTGCTGTATAAAGGCCGTAAGGCTAGTATTAATGTGTATGCGGTATTTTTACATTCGTTTTTTGATTTAATATCAACGGTCTCTACTTTTGCTGCCGGTGTACTCATTTATATAACAGGCTGGAATGTAATTGATATTTTATCGAGTATGTTAATTGCATCATTTGTATTGTTTACGGGTATTAAGGTCATTGTTAGCTGTATCAAAGGGCTGCATTCGAATAAAGCGAAGTTACCTGATGTTGCTGATATCGAAACAGAAATAACGACTATGGAGCATGTAGCAAATGTGCACAATGTGACTGTTGTTCGTAAAAATAAAAAGGTGATAGTGGGGGCTCATGTGGTGTTAAAGCAGCATTGCACTATAGAAAAGCATGATGAAGAGTGTCGCTTAAAAGTAATCAAACTGCTTGCAGATAAATTTAATGTACGTAATAGTGTTCTTCAAATCGAAAGCTATGAATGCAAGCACATACATTAATAAATTAACCTAAAAGCGACTTGGTTAAGCTGTTTTTAGGTTTATATTAAATTAATAATCTTTTCAAAGCATGCAGGGCTCATTAAATCGCTAGCACTCATAGGACGTGCGAAGTAGTAGCCCTGTAGCTTATGACAACCTATGTTCGTTAAAAAATCTAGTTGCTCCCGCGTCTCTACCCCTTCAGCAATACAATATAGCTCTAAGTTTTCAGCAAGCGAGTAAATTGTTTTAATAATCGATTCGTCACCTTTATCTATGCCGATACTATTTACAAAACTTTGGTCAATTTTTATTACGTTAATTGGAAATTGGCTCAAATAAGTGAGTGATGAATAGCCAGTACCAAAATCATCTAGAAACAGCTTAAACCCTGCAGCTTGAAGACTTTTAAGTTGTTTAGCTGCTTTGTGCTTATCTTCTAACAGCGTGTTTTCTGTAATTTCAAGACGTATTTGCTGTGGCTTGATGTTGGCTTTTTCAAGTATAGCGCTCAGTCGCTGGGTTATATTAGCCTTTAAAATATGTTTTGGTGATACATTTAACGAAATATAAAACAGTGGGTTAACGCTAAGAATAGGCGCAAGCTCTGTAATTGCACGTTGCAATGCTTGCTCAGTAAGCATATCAATTAAGCCTGTTTCTTCTGCTACCGGTATAAATAAAGCCGGAGAGATTAGTTTTCCTTGGTTTTCCCAGCGCATCAATAATTCAACACCACTTATTGTTTTATCTTTTGTATTAACTACTGGCTGGTAATGGTTAAAAAACTGATTATCTTTTGCTGCGTCTTTTAAGTCATTTTCAAGGATAAGCTTTTGTTTGATTTGCTCATTCATTTTTTCATTAAAGAACTGAAATCCATTTCGCCCTGCTTGTTTTGCATGCATCATAGCGATATCTGCATTACGTATTAAGGCATCTGTTGAGTTTGCATCATGGGGGTACAAGGCAATACCAATGCTGGCAGATATATTAATAGAAAAGTCTTCAATAATAACTTTACTTGCCAGCTCACTACTCATTTCGTTAAGTGTATGCTGCAGTGAAGACATAGAAGTAATGTTCTCGATTAATACTAAAAATTCATCACCACTTTGACGGCCAAAGGTCGCATGGTCGCCCAGATATAAGCCAACTCGCTCGGTAATGTTGCACAGTAATTTATCGCCCACGGCATGTCCAAACGAATCATTTACAGGTTTGAACTTATCTAAATCTATAAATATAACCGCACATTGCAAGTCGTTTTTAGCGGCTTTTGTAATGGCATTTTCAATTTTTTGATTCATTAAACTACGATTAGGTAGCCCGGTTAACGCATCATAGTTGGCCAAATAACGTAGCTCATTCTCAGCACGCTTTTGTTCGGTTAAATCTGTTATAACAATAACATAATAGCCAACTTTACCTTCTTCATTAGCGACAGCTGTGGCACTTAAATGAATAGGATGCTGCTGTGCTTTTGTAGTATTAACATAGGCATTTGTTCGCCAATTCTCTTTGGGTTGCAGTGCCTTTAATGTGGCTGCAAATTCTTTACATTTGGTTTGCCCAATGGCTTTGATAAATAGCTCTGAGGTAACAGCTCCCTCATCACCATCATCAGAAAATACCTCCATAAAGCTATTATTAGCTGAAAAAGGCATTAGATTTTCGTCTAGGATAAGTAAAAAGTCATTGATTTGGCTAAATGCTTCACCGAGTATTTTTGCTTGCTGTTCGTTTGCTAACTGCTCAGTAATATTAGTAAAAATACCAGATACATATTCAGGCTTTTTAGTGTCTTGATTATAAATAATTTGCCCTAAGTCATGAAACCACAACCAATGACCATCTTTATGGCGTAACCGGTAAGTCGCTTGCCAGTCTTGCGACTGAGTCTGTTTTATAAATGTATCCCACTTGCTTTGTATTCTGCGGCGCTCATCAGGATGCATAATATTAAAAAAGCTTTGTATATTAATGCGCTCAGGCAAGTCTTCAAAGCCTAACTCCATACCTCTAGCTGTGTTTACAGTATTGTCTGCAAAGCTATAGTTCCAAACACCACTTTTATTGCTTTTTAGTGCGAGCTCAGTTTGAGTTTTAGAGTGAATAGCTGCACGGTGGGCGCGCTCAATTGCTATTTTACGGCTACGGTATTGCCAAAAAAATAAAAACAGAATTATGGTCACAGCAAGGAAGTAGCATGCATAAGCGAGAGGAGACTGCCAAGGTGCATAGGCGACGCTAAATTTAAGCCTTACAGGTTCGCTAGTAACGACTCCATTACGCTGCTGAGTTGATACTGATAATACATAATCACCAGGTTGTAATTTAGTAAAAAACACCTGGTTAGATTTTAAATCGTTATAGCTCAATGATGAGGGGCCAGTAAGCTCTACTCGGTAGAAGGTCTTACTTATATTTTTATAGTCAAAATTAGAAAACCGAACCGTTAACCCCATATCATCATGCTTTAGTTTTAACGGTTCATTACGATATTTTTCAGGTGTATAATTGAGCGTCTCTGAAAATAAATTGATATTGGTAATTGCTAACTTGCTTTGGGTGTTTTGTTGTTTACTCTTAAATTGATCGGGGTCAAACTGAAGTACACCGCTACGATTACCAAACACGAGTTCATTATTTTGCAATTTAAGTGCTGCAAGTGCAGTAAAATGATTGCTACTTAGGCCATCTTTTATTGTATAAGTTGTTACGTTTAATGAATCTAAATTAAGTTTATACAGTCCGTTGTCAGAACTAACCCATAAAAAATCATTATCATCGGCAATAAGCTCAAAAATAGAGTTAGTATTTAATGAATTGTTTTTATTAAAAGTATGAACTTGCTCGTATGTTTCAGCGTTAACGGCAATTAAGCCTTCTTGTGTTGTAGCTAACCACAGTAGTTCTCGTTTTGCATCGTAGTAATAATTCTCGACCGTATGGTACAGGTTCTTTTTTGCCGTTTTAGATTTAAAAATAGCAGTTAAAGTGCCCGTTGCTTCGTTATACCTATAAAAAGTGTCAGAGGTACTTAAAAGTAGCTCGCCAGGGAACATCGTTGAAGGGGTATGGAATGCGTAAGCTTGTAAGGGCGATACAAGCTCTTTTAAGCCTTTTATAACTCTATTTTCACCAGAGTTACCGTCAAATATATAAAAGTTATCATTATTGATATAAGCAAACTTATCGGGCGCTACCTGAGTAATACCAAATAAATAGTCAGTATTTAGATTATGCTCGGTGATAAATTTGTTTTGTTCAAATGTTCCCGTTTCTTTGTTAAAAAGCTCGAGTCCAAAAAAAGTAGCTAGCCAAAGATAGTTCTCACCTTTATTGTTGGCAGGAAAAATATCACCAATTGCAGATAAACCATAAGCTGCTTTATTATCTTTAGATTGTAAAAATAAATCACTCGTTTTCGTTTTTGAGTTATAACGAACAAGTCCATCATCAGTGCCTATCCAGAGCAATTGCTGCGTATCTTGATATATAACATTTACAATATTATTTTCAGGCAGTGTAATTCTTTTAAACTTCTTAGTTTGTGCTGCCCACGTTAATACCCCGTGAGTTCGTGAGCCAAGCCATAACAAACCGGATTCATCAAACATAATATCGTTGATGGTGTTTTCTGTAATGTTGTAGCTACTATCTTTGAAGTTTAAAATAGCAGTGAGCTTTAAGGTTGCTCTATCAAACTCAAATAAACCACTTTCTGTAGCAATAAACTCACCATAGGGTGTGTTGACATAATCCCAAATATTATAGTCACTAATAAGTGTTGATACTGCAGTAGGATTTATATTTTTATTTTCATCAAAAGCAATCCGATACATTCCCTCAACCGTACCAACTAGCAACCCAAATTCTTGGTCTACTGATAAAAATTTTACGTTGTTACTATCGTTAGTAACTTTTTGTGTGTCGCTAAGTGTTGTTTGTTGGAGTTCGTTATTGATAAAACTGTAGTTATACAGGCCCTGATCGGAACCTATATATAAGGTGTTTTGATAAAGTGACAATGCACGGATAAACATATTTTCATCAGGCAAAGATGCGACGAGTGTTAATTGTTTTGATTTTTTATCAAACCGGTATACGTGCGAATCAATAGAAAAATAAAAGTGTGTAAGCTCCTCAACCACTGCAATAACGGGAGAGTATTTTTCTTGGTCTTGGTTTAAATGACCTGAGTATATTTGTTTAGCCTTTAAGCTACTTGGATCAATTAAATAGCTACCTGCAAGTTGTGTGCTTACAAGTATGCTACCGTTATTGGTTTTGTACATATTAATAATGTAGTTGTTTTTTAAATCTGTTTGGTTTTCGTAAGGCGTAACTTGATAGCCGTCGAACCGAAATAGCCCCTGTGTAGTTGCAATCCACACATAGCCAATATCATCTTGGACAGATTTTACAACAAAGCTTTGCGCCAATTGTTCGTTTTTGGATACGCGTTGTAATTGTTCAGAGTAAGTTTGTGAGGCAAAGCTCTGCTGCATGCAAACTAATAAAAATATGTAAACAACGAAGAAAAACTTACTCAAAAGCACTTACCTTTTTTAATTGCCAAGGTTGGTATTTAGAATTGCTGTAATATAACATGAGTTTAATTTAAAAATTACAAAAAGCACTATAAGTGTGAATTAATTGTTGCCCGCTTGTGGGTGTTAAAAGTCAATTTAACTAAAATGAAAGGACTACAAATGAATTTTAGAGAAAATATCAACTCAGAGCACAGCGTACTTTTAGTAATCGACTTACAAAGCAAACTAGCACCAGCTATATCTTCATTTAATACGACCTTAGAGTGTGCTTTACAGCTTGCAAATGCAAGTGCTATTCATCAAATTCCTTCAATAATTACAGAGCATTATAAAAAAGGACTAGGTGAAAGTGATGAGAAAATTAAGCAAGCTTTACCAAACGCGCAATATATCGAAAAAATAAATTTTAGTGCCTGCGCCGAAGAGGGGTTTTTAGATACTCTTTCGCAATTACAGCGCCCTCATGTGGTTGTTATTGGTACAGAAGCACATGTTTGTGTATTACAAACCTGTTTAGATTTACTACAACAAGGTTATGCAGTAACTGTTGCTACAGATGCAATAGCCTCAAGAAATGCAGATCATAAAGCCATTGCGGTTGAGCAGCTTCGTCAAGCCGGTGCAGTAGTATCATGTGCAGAGACAATAATATTTCAATGGACAAAAAAAGCAGGGACGTCTACTTTTAAACAAATACTATCAATTGTTAAGTAGCGCATTAAAAACATTTTTAAATCAACCTGAATTAGTAATGCTGGGCTTGATTTAAAATAAAAAATTGCGAGTTGTTAAGGGTTATATTAGCAATAAGCGTGTTTAATTTATTACAAAATTAATTAAGGTTTTTATGTCTAGTGTGAGCCGATTGTTTACAATCATATTCTGTTTATTGTTTGTCGAGTCTATTGGTATAGGCCTTTATTTTGATACATTAACAGAGGCGTTTTTGGTCGGCTTGCCCCTGTGCTTGCTCCCTATATGGTTATTAAAAACCCAACCTGAGAATAAAATTACACCGCACGTGGTAGCTGCCGCTATTATGATGTTTTCATTTTTGCATATTCAACAAGCTTATGGGCTTATTGAAGTGCATTTTGAAATATTTATTTTCTTAGCCATGTTAATAATGTTTGTTGAGTGGCGAGTATTTATTACGGCGATTGTATTTGTTGCTGTTCATCATTTATCTTTTTACTATTTACAAACGCAAAACACGGGGTTTTATGTATTTGACCCCGACCGACTCGCTTTTTCAACTGTGCTTATTCACGCAGCTTATGCCATTGTAGAAGCCCTTGTTGCTGGTTTTATTGCAGTAACATTACAACGCGAACGTCGTGCAGGTTTGTCGTTAAGCCATGCCACTGAGCAAATAATGCAAGATCCAGAGCAAGTAAAGCTCTCAATGCGAGCTGATGATACCAATAGCAGTGCAGTAGTAGGCTTTAACACGCTACTAGAATACTTGTCGGATGTTATAAAACAGGTTCAAACTCAATCCGATTCATTAAAAAATAATTCTCAAGAACTTATAAATGTGCATGATGAGCTGGCAGACAGTGCTAAGCACCGAAATATACAAACCGATGATATTGCCAATTCAGGTTCACAAGTAGCCCACGGTTTTAAACTGGTTGAGCAAGAGAGTGATATTTTAAAGCAGCAAGTTAGCAATATCACCGATTCTGCTCATGTAGCTTTGCAAGAAGTATTACAAACAGACAGTAAGAGCAAGGAGTTGCTCACATTACTAACCAATACAGAAGAGCAGCTAAGTCATTTGGTGGCAGCTGGTGATGTAATTACAGGTTTGTTGAATGAAATATCAGGTATAGCGGATCAAACTAACTTGCTAGCACTCAATGCTGCAATTGAAGCAGCCAGAGCGGGCGAGCATGGTCGTGGTTTTGCTGTCGTTGCAGATGAGGTTCGTTCTTTAGCGAATAACAGCCAGAAAACAACAGCAAAAATAGCATCTACGTTAACAGATTTAGTGAATAACAGCCGCACTTCAACACAATCTATGAATCAATGTGTTGATTTTGTTGTAGATCTTACGAAAATTAGTGCCACTATGAAAGAGAATATCTCGTCAATGAGCGAGCAGATACAGGCTGTATCCACAAGCTCTAATTCGGTTGCACAAGTAGTTGCTGAGCAGGCAGGCAATACCGAGCAAATTGCAATAAGCACAGATCAAATGCGTCAACGCCAACAAGAAGACGGAAAAATTGTTGATCAACTTACCGCCAAGGTACAAATGATTGATGTGAGTATTGATGTGTTAGAGCAAAGCATTGCAAAATTTAACTAATAAGCGCTATTTTATTGTTGCTTTAATTGGTGTGTGGCTTGTCGTTGTTGTTTCGGGTTTAGTGTATTTTCAACTTGGCCAATTAAAGCCTTTTGATGAAAATAAAATGCTGGAACGACACAATTGGTTTTCGCAATTTAAAGAACAGGTGGTTTGGCAAAACAAAGATAGTGCTCAACTACTTATTATTACAGAAGATAAATGTGGATGTACTATACAAGCTAAACCACACCTATCATCTTTACAGCGGTTTGCGAAAAATCAGGGCGTTGAGGTACAAACATTTAAACTCAATAGCCAACTAAAGTCAGTGGTTCCGGCTACACCAGCCGCGGTTTTAATTGATAAAAATGGTGAGTTTGTTTATGCAGGGCCTTTATCTGAAGGGCTGGCATGCTCTCAAGGTAGCGGGTTTGTAGAGATCATGATAAGTAATCTACAAGCTGGTTTTAACTCATCATTGTTAATTGCCGATACAAAAGGGTGTTATTGCATTAACCGAGCATAATAGCTCGCTTATTTCTATTTATGATATGTGCTAATGCTTTTTTAACGCTTACCTACTTTAGGTAAGCGTTTTTTGTTGTAAATGACTTAACCTGAACGCTGACTAAAAGACTTATTATCCAAAATACAGGTTACTTAATTACATAATGGTTACTAAGCCATAAACACCAAGTAATACAAACACAGTGGCTGCTATCGCTCTTACGGTATTTAATGGAATTCTTTTTAGTAACGCCTTACCGGCATAAATAACAGGGACATTGGCAATTAACATGCCTACTGTAGTACCCAGCGTAACCCAAAGTACTGATTGATATTGTGCACCGAGTAACACGGTTGCAATTTGTGTTTTGTCCCCAATTTCAGCAATAAAAAATAAGATTAAGGCCACTAAAAATGCACCATAGCGGTCGTATTTATGGCTCACATCTTCATCTTTATCTGGAATAAGTAGCCACAGCCCTACCACAATAAAGCTTATATTGACTATCCAAGGTAAGTATTCGACGGCAAAGTTCCCGCTTAGCCAATCACCAAACCATGCAGATAAACCATGATTAATAATAGTAGCAGCGAGAATGCCTAAAATAAGTGCAATTTTATTATGAAAGCGAGCAGCTAATAGTAAAGATAAAAGCTGGGTTTTATCGCCTATTTCAGCAAGGGCAACAGTGACGGTAGAGGTTAAAAAAATATCCATTAATATAATCTTCAGGCGGGAATACTAAACCAAGGCAAACAGCTATCTCCCGCCATGAGGATAGTGTCTACCTAGGTCTCGCCGATAACGCTTGCTACAACATTACAAACTTACCATGCACATGAGGTGCAATTATGTTGATAAGTTTACTCATTACTGAGCGGGCTACTCCCCTAAGAGGGCAGCGATTATTCCACAAAGTTTAAAGCAGGTAAATATATGCGGGTAACTTTTAAATTTAAAAGGTGGCTTTGTGGCGTTAGTGCACAAATAAACTTGCTTTTGGCTATCAAGTTAGCTGTAATAATAAACAGAAGGAAGTTGAACAATTTGAAATTATATGCACGTGTAAAGGAATTTAAATATGCAATCAACAATTGTTAAATCAACTACGGCAACCATTCAAAATGGAGTCATGAAAGCGGACGGAAAGTTTTGGATTACGCAAACCGACTTAAATTTTGAACCTTTTAATGAAAAGTTAGGGTTAGAACCATATACAATTGCCCGTGATACAATTTTAAAAGTGGTTGAATGTAAAGGTAAAGGCGCAGGCCTTATTCCAATAACGGCTGATGCAATAGAGGTTTTCACGCAAGATGGCAGCTCATATCAGTTTATACTTTCAAACCCCAGTGATTGGATAACTATATTGTCTAATAAAACTAGCGCTTAAAGTAACCAATTTGCCATCATTTAAATGATGGCATATAAGGTTTTTATTTAAAGTATAAGCGCTAATATGCCTCAAAATTAAAGCACCTAAACTTTAAATACATTAACTTGTCCTTGTAGCATTGCCGCAAGCTGTGCGAGTTCTTGCGAAGCTTGAGCATTTTGTTGTGAGCTTTCGCTAACAGAAGTAATACTCGCGCTAAACTCATTAATATTGCTGCTTAGTTCATTTGCGACCATTTTTTGCTCCTGAGTTGCGGTTGATATTTGAGTATTCATATCTGCAATTTCGGTAACTTCTTGGTTAATTTCGCTGAGTACCTGTGAAGAATAATTAGCATGGTCGACACTCTCTTTAGCGCTGCTTTCAGCGTTACCCATCGCATTAACAGCTTGCTGAGCCATGCCTTGTAGTTTTGTGATCATTTCATTAATGCTAGCGGTTGCTTTTTGAGTATTGTGAGCAAGTTGTCTTACCTCATCGGCTACAACGGCAAAACCTCGACCTGAGTCGCCAGCTCTTGCTGCTTCAATGGCTGCGTTTAAGGCTAACAAGTTAGTTTGCTCAGCAACACTTTGGATCATCATCACAACTTGGTTTATATCATTGGTTTGTGTATTTAGATCTGTAATAAGCTGCGTATTTGTATTAACCAAAGTTGAAAGTGTATTTATTGACTCGATATTATCAGCAACAGCTTGCTGACCTTGGCCTGCTTTTATATCAGCACTTGTGGCTTTATCAGAGGTTATTTGCGCGTTTTGAGCAACTTGTTCTATTGCACTACTCATTTGGGTAATTGCAGTTGCAATCATAGCTGATTGTTGCTCTTGCTGGGTTGCTGTACTGGCTACTTGAATACTAATAGAGTTCATTTCTTCAGCTGCCGAAGCAAGTGTTAGTGTTGCGCCTGCCATATCTTTTACTAAACCTTGGATCCGAAGTAACATATCATTAAAGTTAGATGCGGTATCTGCAATCTCATCTTTACCCTGAACCTTAGCACGAGCTGTTAAATCAGCATTGGTTGCAATATCCGTTATGGTATCGCGTAATGACATTAATGGGTTTTGTATCGAGCAGTAAATAAAGTAGGCAACAATCAGTAGAAGTAAAATTAATATCGCGATTGTCACACTCATTATAAATTTTATAAATTGATAATTTTCATCAGCTTTAACTCTAAAGTCACTCGCTTCTTTAAGCTGCAAATCAATCAAAGCCTGGTAACTGGCACTAAGCGGATCAAAGAGTTGGTAAAGCTCATAAACAAATTGATTTTGTGGTAGTGATAAAAATTCACCACTATTAATACTTACAATTAAATTATTCAAATGCACGAGCACAGGCTTTAGTTTATTTTCAACGTTATCTACCAAGCGCTTTTCTTCAGCTGTTAACTGTGTGCTTAAGTAAGCTTTCCATTCATTATCAGCCGTATTTCTAGCCTCATTAACATTTGCTAAGAGTTCTGACTTGGTAATAGAGTCAGCACGATACTTGTGAAGTAAATCAACAATATTTACAGCGTAATTATCTGACACATGTTTAATTTGTTTAAGTGGTACGACACGGTCGTCGTATAAACTATCAATCCCTGCTACTAACCTTCCCATTGTGTTTATTGAAAAAAACGATGTAATTAAAAAAATCATAATTGGTAGCAATGCAAGCACTGCTAAACGGGTACGCACAGAATAATTGTTTAACATAGTTGTCCAAAATTACAGCAATAATAAAAAAGTATAATCTGGAAAAAAAATTTTACTGAATTTTTATAAAAAATTATTTAGCTTAATAACTCTTATGTGTTTTAAGTTATTAACGACTGGTTCATCTAAAAAGGCTTTTACTCGCATAGTCTAATCAATTTTAATTATTGTTACTGTAAATAGAAGGAAAGGTAAGCTTGCCATTGTTTGATAGATGCTAAGCAAATTTTGTTGTGATTGAAGTGCCGCTTAGAGCGATAACCGATTTTTCAGGTGAGCCGTCATTAACCGAGTAAGAATAAGTGGAAACGTTCCTTTTTTTACATGTTTATATAAACTACAGAAAGCATAATGTTTATATTTGGCAATAGCTTACAATATTTGCTATTAATATAAGTTCATAAAATAAGGACTTTTCGCGCCATTATAGGGAAAGTACCCTCTGATAAAGTTGTTATGGCGCTCAGTTGAACTGTGGAAAATAATCAAAAAGGAATTCGGAAAAGATGATACGTAATTTCTACACTTGCGATAAAGAAGTCGACGAAAATAGCCATGATGGACAAGGTTCAATAGATATCTATCGTGCATTCAGACGTAAAGATTTCGATGGTGCTTGGGATTTTGCCATCCGTGTCGTTATGCCACCTGGAAGTTCTATGGGAGAGCATTCTCACGGAGATGACGAAGAAATGTACATTATTTTGAAAGGTGAAGGCACTATGACCATTGAAGGAGAGGACAGAAAAGTGGCCTCAGGAGATATGATAGTTAATAAACGTTTTGGCACCCATGGTTTGGTTAATACATCGGACCATGAAATTGAGTTACTGATAATCCAAGCAAGTCTAAAGTAAATCGCCATAACAAAGCGTTAAGGCGGATTCACAACACTTGGCGATCTCAGTTCAAGTTTAATTTAGTGTTTAAGATATAGTGGGTTAGGTATGGTGGTTGGCGTTCTTCACCACTTAACGCAGCGTTAGGCAGACAATCCAAAAAAATGAGTAATTAATGACCCAAAGACTAACAATTGTTTATCAACTTACTTCATGGGGTTGCACTGTATTAGCTTGGACCAACGGCGCTATTCTTTTGTGTGATGGCTTTGCTAATGCGGAGTATCGGGTCCTCACTTTCGCGGTCGCACTGCTTTTTGGAGTGATCGGTGGCATCGTTTTTGGGGTGGAAAGAAGTTTGAGTCAAATCTACCGATGTTCCGATAAGACTTCCGAAGAGCAGGCGGGGTCAAAAACTACCAGAGCTTGGACATTGCTCTATGTGTGTCTTGTTTTCGGAGTGCTTCTTATAGGTGTGGTAATGGCAATAGGCTTAGTCGCTATCATCGGAAGGTTGCAAACTGGATTCCATACCTTCGGATGAGTACTAATACAGATGTGTTCGATGTAGACTTCCCAGCTTTTACTAGACACTGGCTTATAATCTTAAAGTATAAAACGGGAGTAAACTTCCGTTTCTAGGGCTTCAAAGGTAGTTATCGGAAATATATTCTGTTTTTTGAAAGCGTTAACCTAGATAGCTGTATGAGCAATTTTTCGGGGTCTTATTTGAGCGAGAGGCGGTCATTTAAGAATTTTTATGTCTGAAGTCAATATTTGACCCCATTGGCTTTTTCGTTTTTACAATTTTATGGTTGATAATCGTTTGCCAGTAAAAATGACTGACGACAGTGAGCGCTTTTTGAGGAAAGGATCCCTGACTAGGCTGTTATACTAAAGGTTGAAATCTTCAAAAAGGAATACTATGAAACAGAATATTGTCCATATCGCTTTAGTTGTAAAAGATTATGATGAAGCAATTGATTTTTATGTAAACAAACTCAAATTTGAACTTATTGAAGATACTCATCAACCTGAACAAGACAAACGTTGGGTGGTTGTAGCTCCACCAAATTCTCATGGTGTTACGTTATTACTTGCTAGAGCTTCGAAGCCAGAGCAGCATGACTTCATTGGTAATCAATCAGGCGGCCGAGTATTCCTGTTCCTAAATACTGATGACTTCTGGCGTGACTTTAATCGTATGAAATCGATTGGTATTAACTTCGTCCGCGAACCAACAGAAGAAGACTATGGCACGGTAGCTGTTTTTGAAGACTTGTATGGGAATTTGTGGGATCTTCTTCAATTAAACCCAAGCCATCCAATGGCGAAAAGGTAGAATAACAGACGCCTCGGTAGGGGCAGCCAATGCGTGATATGTTTATCATACGTTGGTTCTAGGTGGTAACGGTGTTATGTGGAAGCGGGCGTTATGCATTGCCCTAACTCAAGTGAACAAGGGTATTTATGAGCTCTCAAAAAGTAGCAATAATTACAGGAGCTGGACGTGGAATTGGAGCTGCAACAGCACTACTATTTGCTAGTAAAGGTTATGCTGTATGTATCAACTATAAATCAAATTTAAAATCAGCTAATAAACTAGCAGAAACAATAATCGCACAAGGTGGTAAGTGCATTACTGTGCAAGCTGATGTCTCTTGCGAAAATGACGTAACTCGAATGTTTTCAACTGTGGATAAAGAGTTAGGTAAGCTTACAATATTAGTAAATAATGCTGGTATCTTAAAAAAGCAATCACGTTTAGAGGATATGACTGCTGACAGAATAAATTCAATACTCATAAACAATGTCACTAGTTACTTTTTATGCAGTCGAGAGGCTGTAAAGCGCATGTCTACTCGCAATGGTGGTTTTGGCGGTGTTATTGTTAATGTGTCTTCAGGAGCATCTCGTTCTGGTTCTCCCAATGAATATATTGATTATGCAGCATCGAAAGGAGCAATTGATACGTTAACTAAAGGTTTATCCTTAGAGGTTGCAGCTGAAGGTATTCGTGTGAATTGCGTACGACCAGGATTAATTCACACTGATATGCATACCGATGGTGGGGAGCCTGAACGTATCGAAAGATTAAAAAATATCATTCCACTTAAAAGAGGCGGGGAACCTGAAGAGGTTGCCGAAGCTATCTATTGGCTAGCTTCAGAAAAGTCGTCATTCTCGACAGGAAATTTCTTGGACCTAGCTGGTGGCTTATAGTGGATACAAGCAATTAATTTTCTAAAACTGTCCGCTCATGGCATTTTTGCAAAGTTCGGCTTAGAGCGAAAACTAGTCATTGAGATTGGATAAATATAATAGTCAATTGAGTCGTCAAACGGTTCTTTGCGCATATATTCATGAAAATGAGCGCTGCGCGCATATTGGTTCATTTAACTCTACCTAAAAATTTTAGAAAACGTAGTGATAGTAATGTCTTAGGTTATTTGCTAAAACTATATAAAGTAGGTAAATGAGCGTTAAGTCGGCAGAAATATGCGCGATGAGCGCACTATTAAATTGTTATGTGAATCTCACGGTAAGGAGTACCAATGAACAAATATATTTCAATTCTAGCTATTTCAATCTCTCTAATTTCAACCATTGCTTTTGCGAGTGATGATAAATTTGATTATGAGAATTTTGTTAAGCAATACCATCAAGCAATGACTAATACACAACAACCAGGAGCATCTAAAGAAGACTTAGAGATTTACTTGTCATTCTTAACTGATGATGTTGGTAATCAACATTTTCCTAATGCGCCAGATGACTCAAGAGAGCCTGATGGTAAAAAATTAATGCGTGAAGGTATGTCTCGATATCTAGGTGTTCATACCGATTATAAAGCAAAAATTCTTGAGTATATTGTTGGTTATAATTCCATAGCACTTAAACATACTTTCTCCGCTACAGGCTTACGTTCAGACGGCTCAGAGTTTAGCTATAACAAAGTGGTACTAGATGTTCTTGAGTTAGAAAATGGTAAAGTATCCGTAATTCGCAGGTACGGTAAATAATTCACATAACAAGGCGCTTAAACGGAAAAATTACAGTTGGCTCGCGCTTCGCGCAGTTTAGCCTAACTGTATTTTTCCGCTTACCTTGGCGTTATGCATTTCCGTAAGCTGGAGAAATCAGTGAACCCAATCTACGACAATAGTAATACTTTCGCGAAGATTATTGCTGGAGAGGCCCCCTGTGTAAAGGTCTATGAGGATGATTTAACGCTCGCATTCATGGATATAATGCCGCAGAAGGATGGTCACGTATTAGTAGTACCCAAGGAGCAAGCGGTCACAATTTACGATCTGTCTGCAGAAGCTGCTCAAGCATGCATGCTAACCGTTCAGAAAATAGGTAAAGCTCTCGAGCGCGCTATGGGGGTGACTGGGTCAACCATATTCCAGCACAATGGCTCTTCTGCCGGTCAAACTGTGGGGCATTTTCATTTTCATGTTTTTCCAGGACCTTTGTTGGTGATAAAAGACCATGGCGTGCAGTTTGAAGAGGTTGGGAAGCTTAAAGAGATAGCTGCGTTAATCATTGCACAATTAGAAAGTCCACATGCATAACAAGTGCAGGCACGGCGACTCCCACTACATTGCGCCTCCGGCTCCATTTCGTGGGCGCGCGTGCTGCAAGCGTTACCACTGTCTGCAAATGGCACAAACCGGAAATAGCCCACGCACTAATCCTATATTTATACATTAAGGCTTCTTTAGACTTAATGTAATTCATTTTAATCATTCAACTATTTACCTAAACTTAGGGTCTGTTGGCCTTTACGGATTAATACTTGTTCAAACTAGGGGGGATTTAATCGCGACGCGAGATTTGTAACCTAGTGGGCTAAGTAAAAATCGAGCAAAGCTTCCGCGTCCTGCTCACGCCCCTTACCTACATCCATGTAGGCAACAAAGAGTTAATTGCCCCTAGGCAGAACCCTTCGGGCAGCGCCTGTTTGGCATTGATGCTGCGTTATCGCCTATTTATGGGGAATAACCACACCACATAGACTCTGCCTTGCCTAAAGACCAAACAGACTGCTGCAAATTTAACCTTGAAAGGTCAACAGACCCTGAACCTACTTAAATTTAAGGCGAGACTCTAGTTAATAAATCTCAATTTAAGTGCCATACTTCGAATGAAATTCAAACAATTCTCAACTTGCCGCGAATTCTCAACTTAAGTGGCGCTGGCCAAAAAAAATGCAAAAAATTCAAATTTTATAAAAAAACCAATTGATAACTATTTTCGTTTAGATTAATATAAACCCACTAAATGAAATTGAGAGTTGTTTGTATTCATGTATGTTTGTCTTTGTCACGGTGTGACCGATAAAAAAATTGAGCAAACCATCGACGATGGTGCTACTACCATGCGCGAGCTAACTAAAGAGCTTAAAGTGGGCAGCCAATGCGGTAAGTGTTGTTGCTGTACTAAAAAGATCCTCAATCGTAAACTGATTCAAATTGCAGATATAACCGATCAAGTGGCTTAATAGTAATTTATAAAAGTAGGCCCTATCTAAACGAATTGGTTTAACATTTAAAAATTAAACATAAAAAAAGCAGCCTTAGCTGCTTTTTTTGTATTTATAACTTTAACTTACAGTTGCGATTGTAAGTAGTTTTCAAGCCCAGTGTTTTTGATCAGTAGTTGCTGTGTTTCTAGCCAATCAATTTGCTCTTCTTGCTCATTTAAAATGTTATCGAGCGCTTCGCGGCTAATGTAATCTTTTTTACTCTCAGCTAGCTTAATGGCTGTGCGTAGCTCATCTACTGTATCAAGTTCAAAGCTCATGTTAGCGGCAATCATTTCTTCGCTGTTTTCACCAATGCGTAAGCGTCCTAAATCTTGAAGGTTAGGCAGGCCTTCTAAAAATAAAATACGCTCAATTAAACGATCGGCGTTTTTCATCTTTTGTATCGATACTTTGTAATCAGCTTTGTCTAGTTTACTAAAACCAAAATCTTTAAACATGCGTGCATGTAAAAAGTATTGGTTAATACCCACAAGCTCATTAGCAAGTACTTTATTTAGTGCTGCAATAACGTCTTTATCGCCTTTCATAATATAAGTCCTTATTCGCCCATTTGAGCTTGGTGATAGTTTTGAGTGCCAATTTTGTCAATCAGACCCAGTTGTTGCTCTAACCAGTAGACGTGATCTTCTTCGGTATCAAATAATAGCTTTTCTAGAATTTCACGAGATTGATAATCTTGCTGTTGTTCACAGATAGCAATAACCTCTTTAACACACTCAACCACTTCAAGTTCTAAGGTTAAGTCGTTTTGCATCATGCTTTTTACATCGTCACCAATTAACAGATCACGACGTTTAGTCATGTTTGGTACGCCTTCTAAAAAAAGAATACGCTTAATTAGCCAGTCAGCGTGGTCTTTTTCTTCTTCCATTTCATGGTTAAGACGCTCATAAAGTTTGTTTAGGCCCCAATCGTCGTACATACGAGAATGAATAAAATACTGGTCAATAGCAGCTAATTCGTTAGCTAACAATGTATTGAAGGCGTCGATTACTTTTTGATTACCTTTCATAGCGCTTATCCTAAAAATTCTAATTGTGGCTAGTCTAGTATATAGGCACAGAATTGCAAGTAATTTACTTATAAATCATATGGTTAATATTGAGTTTGATTCTCGTTTAAGTTTGCATTGCTGGTTGATAAATGGACAGGTTGTTATTTGTATTTTAGATCAGCAAGTTAGTTGAGGGTATAAGCGCGTTCATACTGTAAAAGTATGAACGCGTAAGTGATTAAAATTGATAAGTAACACCTACTGTGGCCGTGGTACCTAAACCTTTAATGTTGTATCCACCATAGGTGTAAGATTGTGCACGGGCAGGGAAGTAATCTTGGTTAAATAAGTTTTCTACCCCGATAAAACCTTGCCAACTATCTGCAAACTGATACTGACCACTTAAATTAAACACAGTGTAGTTATCGACAGGTCCCTGATCGCCAACATATTTACCATTATCATTAGGCTCAAAGCGCTTTCTATCACCCACATACAAGTAACTTAATGTTAATGATAGGGTATCCGTAGGTTGCCAGTTAAGATTGGCTGTGGCTTTTGGTGGGCTGATTTGCTTAGAGCCTAAGTATATATCTGCTTCAGTATTTTCACCTTCTACATAGCTATACGTTGCTAGTAATTTAAGAGATGAGCTTATGGTGTAGTCTACTAAGGCTTCATAACCCCAAATTTCTTGAGGTGCTCTAACCGGTTCATAAACACCCGTTACTTCATTAAATTTGTTTGTAGTGCCAAGCTCAGAGGTGCTTCGATATGCTGCGACTTCTAAACGAACTGCATCAAATTGAGAATTAAAACCAATTTCATAATTATCGATAATTGAAGCTTGTGTTTGAATAAGGCCTATATCATTCACTGTGGCAGAGCGAAGCAGGCGGCCAATATCTGATATATCAGATCCCTGTGAGTAGTTTAAAAAGGGGCTGAATTTTTCATCTAGATTGTATTTAATGCCCACGTTATAGGTCGTAGCATTGTAATCAACCGTGTCGCCTTTTACGCTAATTGGCACAGAGCATTGCGTGGCCGTTTTACATAATTTAAGCGTGCGATAATCATCTACGCTAAGGTCGATATTTTCTTTGCGTACACCGGCCTTTATTATTAAGTCATTAGCAATAACCCACTTAGTTTGTAAAAAGCCCGCGACACTTTTCATGTCCATTTCTGGCACCCAAACACGCCCATCAACCAGCGGTTGTGCAGTTACATCATTTAACGCATCAATTCCGTAAATAAATGACGCTTCAACTGAGTCAAAGTCTACCTGGGTATTAAAAGTTGCTCTGGCGCCTTTTTTTTCTGAACTTATAACTGATTGACCACCTTGATAATTCTCATCAGGATTGGCAAGGTTTGGAGAGAAGAAAAACACATTTTCTATATCTTGCGTATAGAGGTCTAACGTCATTTGTGTGTTTTCAAGCAGTGCGTAGTCGGTGTATTTTAAGGTTATATTTTCGTTGCCTTCTGGCCCTTGTGGTTTACCTTGCTTTTGTAATTCTGACGGCACATGAATGGCGTAGGTTTTTTCTCTTAGGCTCATATCACCAACAACATCACCTAAGTCGGTTTTTTGTTGTGAACTGAAGTAGTTATAACTAAATTGGAGTTGCTTTTCATCATCAAAGTCATAGCCAAGCTTAGTGAAGTAATTTTGTGTAACGGCATCAGATAAACCATATTGTAAACCGAGAATATCGCCTTGCGAATCGCGTTGTACACCGTTTTCTTCATAGCTTGCTGTTACTAAGTAGCTAAATTTATCTGCACGACCATTCAATGCTGCAGATAACCTTGCGCCTGCGCTTTCTTCAAGTTTTACCGCACTAAAACGACTCGATAAGCTTATTTCACCTTGGGTTTGCCCATCGCTTTGTGCTTGCTTGGTAATATAGTTAATAATTCCGCCTGATGCGCCGTTACCATAAATTGACGTTGCTCCTTTTATGACTTCTATTCGACCTATTGCGCTTGGATCTAAGGTTTTTACCCCTAATGATCCGTTACGCAGTGGCGTTGACTGTGGCACGCCATCAATCATGATCAGTGGGGCACGCCCGCGTAAAGTTTGTCCTGAATTACTTGAGCTTCCAGTATCTGGAGCAAGGCCGGGAACCATTTGTGCTAAAAGGCTTTGTAATTCTGGATTAACTTTTAAATGCGCTTCTATTTGCTTTTGACTAATAATAGTTATGGAAGCAGGGACCTCATCAATACTTTCAAAAACACGACTACCCGAAACAATAACGTGCTCCATTTCTGTTTGATTTAAATTTCTTTGGATCGTTGATTCGTCTGCAATACTGGCGCCACTGACTATTAATGCTATTAAGCTCAGAGATGTTTTAAACATGCGGGTCCTTCGTTTGAATGGTTTTAGTTGTATTAATGATGGGCGCAATATTAAGAGTAATTCAAAGTAAACGCAAGGTTAATGATAATTGTTTTTATTTGCATGTATACTATTGCAAGCTATAGGGGGTCAAATATAACGTTGCGTTAAAATAGATGCTCGTAACGGCAGTTGATTATTGTTAGCAGGCCTTCTGCGTTTTGTTGCACAAGGCATAAAAATAAAGATGCGATTAGCTTTAATTACAAAGTAATTTGTATAATCAAACTAAGGTGAACAACACTCAATTACGCAGTGTTCAATTGCAAATTCATCATGTAAATAGTGTTTTATGGCATTAAGCTCAATAGGGGTATCTGTTTGCATCACAATTTCACAGTGAGTGGTAGTATCGTCCAGTTGCCACGCTTTTATTGATTTTATTTGCGTAATAGCAAACTGTTGCAGTAATTTCTTGCTTATAAGTTGCTGATCAAAACCAATGGGTGCTGCTTGCATTAAAATGCTGCAGCTGGCTTTAAGTAATAACACGCCGTGATAAATAACGTACAGTGATATTAAAATGGTCGCTATTAAATCAACGACATACCACTGGTATAAAATGATTAAAGTACCGGCAATAATAACGACTATTGATGCCATTGCATCAGATACATTATGAATAAACGCCGCCTTTATATTCATGTTATTTTTAGCGCCGGCTTTAAAGGTTAATAACGCAGTGACTAAATCAACGAGTAGCGCTACTGCGGCAACCCATACAATAATCCAACCGTTAATTGGTTGGGGGTTTAAATAACCATTTATGGCTTCAAAAATTAAATAACCCCCGATGACTATTAACGTAGTGCTATTAAAAAGGGTTGCTAGTATCTCTGCGCGTTTGTAGCCAAAATGATGGGTTGTATCAGCCTGTTTATTGCCAATTTTTCGGGCAACGAGGGCAATAAATATAGAGGCCGCATCACTTAGGTTATGTAATGCATCGGCAATTAATGAAAGGCTACCAGAAAATACGCCACCAACAACTTGCACTGCAGTCAGTAAAACATTTATAAATACGGCAAGAGTGAGCTGTTTATCACTTTGGTTATCATCAACGTGACTGTGTGAGTGACCATGACCCATTTTAGTTAAACTCCCTTATTGCTTTACTTTTTACTCATAATGACAACTTTTTACGATTTATAAAAGCGCTGTTTTAATTTGTTTTTTAGATATCTTAATGGCTAAATTTAAATAAGCCCGTGATAGTTACGTATTGAATATAAAAACGATATGCTAGGGTATAAATAATTGTATTAATGGCTTAAGTTATCATAATTATTTAGGCACTTTTTATTTTGAATTTAATAGGCATAAAAGTCGTTTTGAAGGGTTAATAACAATGAACACAGCAATAGAAATTCGCGATGCACAGCCAAGTGATGCAAAAACAATTTTGCATTTTATTAATGAGCTTGCCATTTACGAAAAAGAGCCAGATGCAGTTAAAACCAATGAACAAGCAATTTTAGATACACTGTTTTGCGACGGCGCAACAGCGCACAGTTTAATTTGTTTACAAGATGATGAACCGATTGGTTTTGCGGTGTATTTTTACAACTACTCTACTTGGTTAGGTAAAAATGGTCTCTATTTAGAAGATTTATATGTTAGCCCAGATAGCCGTGGAAATGGTGCCGGTAAAGCTATCATGAAAGAGCTGGCAAACAGAGCAATAAGCAAAGACTGTGGCCGCTTTGAGTGGGTAGTGCTTGATTGGAATAAACCCGCGATTGATTTTTATAATAGCATGGGCGCTGAGCCACAGAATGAATGGATTATATATCGTTTAACGGGCCAAGCATTGATTGATTTTGCAAACAAAGATTAGTGCCGAATATGGCCAGTAATATACCTAGTTTTTGTTAAGCTAAGCGCTACATAACTTATAAGAGCAATTTATGGTTAATCAGCATTGGCAAAAAGCGCGTCAGAGCCGCGATGCGCGTTTTGATGGGCTTTTTTATGTAGCGGTAAAAACCACAGGTATTTATTGTCGGCCAATTTGCCCCGCGCCCACTGCGCATGAAAAAAATGTAACCTACTATCAGTTTGCGCACTCTGCTGCGCAAGCAGGGTTTAGGCCTTGTATTCGTTGCAGGCCCGATAGCGCACCAGGTAGTGCTGCTTGGCTGGGATCACAAACCACTGCATTGCGTGCTAAGCAGTTAATTGATCAATATCACGAGTGTGATTGTGAAGTACTTGCTGCGCGTTTAGGAATAAGCAGTCGCTATTTAAGACGGCTTTTTTCTCAATATTTTGGTCTTTCAGTAACTCAATATCGGTTATTTAATCAATGCCATTTTGCAAAAAAATTGATTCAAGAAACCAGCTTACCGCTTACCGAGATAGCGTTTGCTTCCGGCTTTAAAAGTGTGCGACGATTCAATGATGCTTTTTTAAAACAACTTAATATCGCGCCCTCAGCGCTCAGAACCGCCAAGCATTCAACTGATCTTGGGCTCACCTTAATTTTGCCTTTTCGTCCGCCGTATAACTGGCAAGCATTGCATGGGTTTTTAGCAAAACGACTTATAGAGCCAATAGAGTGGTTAACGCCAACCAGTTATGGGCGTACTTTTACTTATAAATCGTGTAGAGGCCGCTTTAATGCTGAATTTATTGCAGATAAACATCATTTTCGGGTGCAAATTGATATAGATAATACGCAATATTTACAGCCAGTTATTAACAACATTCGCCGTGTACTTGATTTAGATGCAGATACTTATTTAATTGAGGCGCATTTAAGCGAACACATTAATAATGCATTTCCACTTACTAAAGGCTTAAGGTTACCGGGTATTTGGTCAACCTTTGAAGCGGGTATTCGCGCTGTGTTAGGTCAGCAGGTGAGTGTAACTGCGGCGCATAATTTAGTGACTCAATTAGTGCAACAGCTTTCGGAGCAACAAGAGGGAAAGGTGTACTTTCCAACACCTGAAGTAGTGGCAGGTAGTGATTTTGCTTTTTTTAAAATGCCGCAGGCACGTAAAAATGCACTGCATAATCTCGCTGAATTTTGTGCTATTC
Source organism: Pseudoalteromonas sp. US3C1013 (assembly GCF_048401115.1). Lineage (GTDB taxonomy): Bacteria > Pseudomonadota > Gammaproteobacteria > Enterobacterales > Alteromonadaceae > Pseudoalteromonas > Pseudoalteromonas undina. The sequence continues at coordinate 461,242 of NZ_CP183076.1, forward strand.
ACCCCAAGGAGGATGATTTAGACCAATGGCTTACTTTAAAAGGAATTGGCCCTTGGACGGTTAATTACGCAAAACTGCGCGGTCAAAGCCAACCCGATATTTTACTTGATGGCGATTTAGGGGTTAAAAAAGCCCAAGCGGCAGCAAGCTCGTTTGAATCTGCGAACTGTGCACCATTTCGATCTTACTTAACTTTTCAACTTTGGCAGCAATTATGATAGTGCAAACCAGTTTACCCAGCCCGATTGACGATATTATTATTCAGGCAACTGAAAACGGTATTAGTTATGTGGGGTTTTATCCACCGACCAGTTATACCAGTACGCCTTTAAATAAGGTGACTAATTCACATGTTTTATCTTGTGTGGCGCAGCTTAATGAGTACTTTGCTCATACGCGTACTGAGTTTGATTTAGAGCTTGATACTGGCGGCACGCCATTTCAGCAAAGCGTATGGCAGGCATTACAAAGCGTACCGTTTGCTAAAGTGGCAACCTATAAAGATATTGCCATACAATTAAATAATCCTAAAGCAGTGAGGGCGGTGGGGGCTGCAAATGGCAAAAACCCAATCAGCATTATTGTGCCGTGTCACCGCATCATTGGTGCAAATAAAAAGCTAACTGGTTATGCTGGTGGCTTAGAGCGTAAGCAATGGTTACTAGAGCACGAAGCAAAATAAATAAAATAGCGTTTCCAAATTTGTATTCTCTGCACTTTAGGGTAGCATAAGCGCACTTTTTATTTGAAGGCACGGCCATGGCGCAATTATACTTTTACTACTCTGCAATGAATGCAGGTAAATCAACCACTTTATTACAATCAGCGTTTAATTATAAAGAGCGCGGTATGGAGCCGGTGATCCTCACGGCTGCCATTGACGATAGAGCAGGAGTGGGCAAAGTATCCTCACGTATAGGCCTTCAAGCAGATGCACATATTTATGATGCGGATAAAGACGTATACGAGCTAATTAAATCGCTCAATAGTGATAAAAAACGCCATTGTGTACTCGTGGATGAATGTCAGTTTTTATCTAAAGATCAAGTTATGCAGTTAACCGATGTAGTCGATGAGTTAGGTATTCCCGTATTGTGTTACGGCTTAAGAAACGACTTTAGAGGTGAGTTATTTAGCGGCTCGCAATATTTACTTGCTTGGGCTGATAAGTTAATAGAACTTAAAACGGTGTGTCATTGTGGGCGTAAAGCAAATCACGTATTACGTACCGATGAAAATGGCGAGGCTATTGCCGATGGCAACCAAGTAGAAATTGGCGGCAACGACCGTTATGAATCGGTGTGCCGCAAACATTATAAAGCCGCGTTAAATATGGGCCGTTAAGGCTTTAATAAAGGTATCTATATCCGCTTTGGTAATACCTAAATGGGTTACTAGCCTAAGTTGCTTACTTGGGCTAAACACAATGCCCTGTACTTTTAAATCGGCTGCTAGTTTTGTGATGTTTATGCTGTTATCAAACGTAGCGTAAACCATGTTTGTGGTATTACTCATGTTTACGTTAAAACCTGCCACGTTATTTAACTGCTTTGCTAAATAACGTGCATTAGCGTGGTCATCGACTAAACGTTGAGTGTTATTTTCTAAAGCATATTGCCCCGCAGCAGCTAATATACCCGCTTGGCGCATACCGCCGCCAAGCACTTTTCGCCAGCGTCTTGCTTTGGCTATCAATGCTGTTGAACCAAGCAATAATGAACCAACAGGTGCACCTAATCCTTTTGATAAGCAAATAGATACAGAGTCAAAATGTTGGGTTATTTCTTTAATATCAACGTTAAGCTCTGCAGCGGCATTAAAAGCGCGAGCGCCATCTAAATGCAGTGCTAAGTTATGTTGGTTAACAAATTCGCGTGCTTTGAGTAAATAATCAATACCGAGTACTTTACCACCTATGGTGTTTTCAAGGCTTAACAGGCGGGTTTTTGCAAAGTGGCTATCATCGGGTTTAATTGCTGCAGCAATTTTAGTAAAACATAGACTACCATCGGCTTCATTTTCAATAGGCTGTGGCTGAATAGAGCCTAAAACGGCAGCGCCACCGCCTTCAAACTTGTAGTTATGAGCATTTTGGCCACATATATACTCGTCGCCGCGTTCACAATGGGCCATTAATGCAAGCAGATTTGTTTGTGTGCCTGAGCTACAAAAAAGTGCATCTTGCACATTAAAACGTAATCGAGCATAAGCTTCTAATTGGTTTACACTTTCATCATCGCCATAAACGTCGTCGCCGACGGGGGCATGATACATAATATCCCGCATTTTGCTGCACGGTTTTGTTACTGTATCTGAGCGAAAATCTATCATGGGGTGTCCTTAAGTGGCTTTATACTAATTCTTCACAAATTTGTTCTCGGGTGGCTTTATCAAAATAGCTCCATGCAATAAAGCGACTGACTTTTTGCCCTTGTGCCATTTCAACAATTTTAAATTCACTAATAGGCTGTTGTTTTAGCTGTGCTTCTAAGGCTGCTAGAGTTTCTTTTTTAGAAACCAACGAGGTAAACCAAATTACTTGGTCACTGTGATCCCTGCTTTCTTTGATCATGTTAGAAATGAATGCTAATTCACCACCTTCACACCACAGCTCATTACTTTGTCCGCCAAAATTAAGTGCTTGCGAAGGCGCTTTGCCTAAGTTTTTCCATTTACGTTCACTGCCTTTACTGGCTTCTTCTGCACTGGCGTGAAATGGCGGGTTACACATCGTTAAATGATACAAATCTTTCGCATTAATCACCCCTTTAAAAATATGCTCGGGATTTTTTTGTTGTTTAAGCGTTATTTTTAGATTATTGAACTGAGCGAGCTGCTTGGCTATTTTTATTGCTGCAGAGTCTATGTCGCTGCCAGTAAAATGCCATTGGTATTCGCTATTGCCCGTTAGCGGGTAAACTAAGTTAGCGCCAGTGCCTATATCAAGCACTTTAATTTGTCGGCCAGTGGGAATAACCTGCTGATTATCTTCGCTGAGTAAGTCAGCTAAGTAATGAATATAATCTACTCTACCTGGAATAGGTGGGCACAAGTTGTGCTCAGGAATGTCCCAAAAGTTAATGTTGTAATGACTTTTTAATAGCGCCTGATTCAAGGTTTTTACAGCTAAGTTATTACTAAAATCAATACTTTGATTGCCTGCTGGAGTCGTAATTAAAAAAGCAGTTAACGAAGGGGTTTGCGAGGTAAGCAAATTAAAATCGTAACCATTTTTGTGTTGATTGCGCGGATGTAATTTAGAACGAGTTGATTTTGCTTTCATGAGGCTTTTTTAACAACAGGAATAAAATCCAATAGTAACAAATACAGACAGAAAAAGTGCATAATTTTCCCTTTGGCTTACCAGTTATTACTGGTAGGATGAGTTGTTAGCAATTATAAGGAATTCGCTTTGGCAGTTACTCAAGAGTCTGTTTTTATTAAATTAGGTGACCATCAAACACTGCATTTGCGTCGTATCGCCAACCAGCAGCCAAGTGGGCCTGTGGTGCTATTAATTCATGGCGCGGTAGAAAATGGCAAAATATTTTACACTCATAGCAATAAAGGGTTAGCGCCTTTTTTAGCTGAACAAGGGTATTGTTGCTACGTAGCTGATTTACGCGGGCGTGGTGAAAGTAAACCTGCTATTTGTAAGCAAGCACGGTATGGACAAACTGAGGCGATTGTTGAAGATATTCCGGCATTTATTGAGAAAATTGAACAGTTAGAGAGTAAAAAACCTGACTTTTTAGTTGCTCATTCTTGGGGTGGGGTGTTGCTTAATAGCGTGTTTGCTCGCTTTCCTGAGCTGATAAACGATGTAAAAGCGTGTGCCTATTTTGGTTCAAAGCGTTCGCTATTTAATAATCACCCTAAAAAGTTATTTCAGGCCAATTTGATTTGGTATTTTATGGCACCAATTTTAGCGAAAAAACACGGTTATTTACCGGCAAAACGCTTAAAGTGGGGCAGTGATGATGAAACTCAAAAGTCGCACTATCAAAGTATGCAGTGGGCGAAGCAAAATCCATGGGTAGACAGTGATGATGGCTTTGATTACGCTAAAACATTAGCAACTCTCACGCTTCCTCCAACGTTACATATTGCGGCAGTAAAAGATAAAGCATTGGCACAGCCTATCGATATTCAAAAGTTTATTGATGAGTCAGGTACTGGGGTGCAAAAAATGCAAATATATGGCCGCCGCTTTGGGCACAAAGTAGATTACGATCATATTAATATGCTTACTCACCCTCAGGCACGCCAAGAACAGTTTATGGATGTGCTTAATTGGTTTGAGGCAACGAGAGCAAACTAAGTAAAGGGGCTTCATAACGCTGCCACTTATCAAGGCTTTTGTTATTTACAGGTTGCCTGATGGCATGTTTACTGAGCGTTGTAACGGCGCTTTTGTTTTTGTAAAAGTCCAAACAAGTGTGTTCAAATTCGCAGCCAGTAAAACTCAATAGTGCGGTTAATTGATCTTTAGGATTTTCAATTAACTGCTCGTAACTTAAATTATAAATAGCTAAGCGGTTAAATTGCTGCCAATGGCTCATCAGTTTTTCATAAAGCTGATGATACAAAGCAAATTCATTTAAATCACAAAAATAGGGTTCGTTTTCAGCAAAGTAATTAGTAAACACTGAAAATGCGGTTGCATGAAAGTTGCGGGTCAGGTTTATAAACTTAGCATCTGGGAATAAAATATAAATTAACCCTAAGTTTTGGTAGTTGCTAGGCAGTTTATTGATAACAAATGCGCAATTGCCCTCAAAAGAGCTTAACGTATCTAAATAAATAGCTCTGGCTTGGTTAATTAAAGGCATTGTTAGCTTAGTTAAGCATTGAGGGTAGCGTAACCCTGTTTTATGTTCTAAAAAGGCGACTACCTTATTACTAATACTGGAGTCTTCTCCAAGCGTTGCCCATTGACTGTGCCCTGCTAACATTTGTTCTAGTAGGGTTGAGCCGCTTCGTGGCATGCCAATAATAAACACAGGTGTGACAGGATACTGCTTATTTAGTTTTGCTAAATTGAGCACACTTTCATTGTTATATTCAATAAGTTGATCATAAAACCCAATTAAATCTTCAGTATTAAATTCACTGAGTTTGTGTTGTTGCTGATTGGCAATCACAAAATAGTTAAACGCTTGATCAGTATCGTCTAACTTGTCGTAACTTTTAGCTAAAGCATAGTAGCAGACCATTTTTAAGCGTAGGTTATTTGTTTGTGTTAAAAAATGGTGTAACTGATCAATGTAATTATTTGCTTTATTAAAGCGCCCTAATTGTACCAATTCAAATAAAACATAAGCCGTAACCGGTGCTATCCCAAGCTTTAATGCCTCCTCAAATGTGGCCTGCGCTTTATCAAGCTCGCCAAAATTTAAATAATGCTGAGCTAAATAATAATGGGTGTCTGGGTTGTCTGCGGCAATGCTTGTTGCGTATTCGAGTACTTTTTGCGCATCTTCAGGGGAGTTGACCGCATTAAATGCATCACTTAATGCATACAAAGGTTCTAATACATAAGGGAGGTGCTGACACGCTCGTTGTAGTATATACACAGCAGCATCAAATTGTTCCAAACGCAGTGCTACTTTACCAAGGCCAAACAGGGCGTCACCATTGTCAGGCTCTGCTTGTAATAGCGTTTTGTAATGAAACTCAGCTTCTCTAAGCTTGTTTTGTGACAATAACTCATTCGCTTTTTTTAGTAGCATAATACAACTAATATTCTTTTTATTTACTATAACCCCAAAGCCACAAAAAATGCGAGTGTAAAAGTCATTTTAAATGGGTTTATAGAGGGTAATAAAAAGGCGAAATGCTTTACACATTTCGCCTTTGATTATCATTAACACATTTTAGAAAGTATAGGTTGCTTTAGCGTAGTAAAAGCCACCATTAATTCCGTATGGAGATGTTTCGTAGTACTTACCACCCCAGTTGTTATTTGGTGCTACGGCGAAATCAAGTTTCTCTGCTTCTTGATCCAGTAGGTTTTGTGCACCGACTGAGAAACTAATTGAGTCATTCATGAAGTAAGTTACTTCAACATCTAATGTGACTGCTGCATCAGCCATTTTAGCCGTTTCATCATAATCTACGTGAACGCCTTGGTACTCACCAAAGTAGTTAAGGCGAGAAAATGCTGAAAAGCTTTCCCATTGTTGTGCCCAGCTCAGTGTTGCACGGTGATTAGGTAAGTCATTTTCAAGACGACTTACTTTAAATGCACCGGTAATATCACTTGAGCGTGTTACTTCTGTCTCATTCCAGTTGTAAGCTAAGCTAAATGTAGAGCTACCACTGAACAACTCAGCCGAGTAGTTAGCAACTAAGTCAACACCTTGAGTAGTGGTATCAAAGTCATTGGTAAAGAAACTAACTTGCGCTAAGTTTTGTACGTTAGGTACACCAGCAGCTTCGAGTGTGTCTTTATCTGCTTGGCTAAGTTCTATTTTATCTGACTGACTAATACGATCATCTACTTGGATGTTGTAGTAATCAACTGTTAAGAATAAATCGCCAATGGTGTATACCGCACCAAAGGTGTAGCTTTGCGATTCTTCAGGTTCAAGTTCAGTACCACCTAGTTGAATAGCAATTGGGTTTGTAGGTGGTAACAATGCTGAATCTACCAGTACACCACTGCTTAAGTTAGTTTGTACGTTACTAACATTTGCTTGGCCTACGGTAGGCGCACGGAAACCGGTGCTAATTGAGCCTCGAACGTTTAGATCTTCAGTAAGGTGGTATTGACCCATTAACTTATAGTTAGTGGTTGAACCAAAGGTATCGTAATCTTCGTAGCGAAGCGCTAAGCCCATTAAGAATTCTTCAGTAAATGGCGCTTCAATATCAATGTAAGCTGCATAGTTGCGACGGTCGTATTCGCCTGCATCTGATGGTTTAAATCCAGGGAAACCGTTAGAACCAATACCAAAACCTTGATCAGTTAATGGGCCGGCAATAAATGAAGCTTCATCGCCTGCTACTACAGTAAAGGTTTCTTCATGCCACTCTAAACCACCGGCAATGTTTACATCGTAAGCTAAGTCAAAGTCAAAACCCTTTGAAATATCAAAATTAAAGTTTTTCTCTAATTGTTCATATTTACCTGGGCTAAAATCACGCGGGCTATCTGGACCCAATGATGCATTGATTGTGTCGTATATAAAGTAGCGAGATTCGTTGTAACCTACAGTACCGCTTAAATCATAGTAAGCGCCTTCTAAAAAGCCACCAGTAAACTCACCTTTAGTACCAATAGTGAGTGACGTATCGGTGATATTACCACCAAAGTTTGGTGTAAAACCGCCCGGAAGCATTTCGTTAAATGCGAAACAATCAGGGTTGTTTGCTACACCATTAATGTAGTCAGGGTTATCAAGAACGTTGTCATCAATCATAATGGTTGGACAGTTACCGCTCATATCACCGGTTAAGTCACCAACAAGAAGTGTTTCGCCACCATCGTTTGAGTATGCACCAGGGCGAGTATGCGGGTTACGGTAATAAAAACCACCGCGTACATCACGCTCTGAGTAGTTACCAAACATATAAAATTGAGAGTCGTTAGTTAGCTCTAAACCAACATTACCAAAGATAGAGATGTCGTCATCTACCTCAGGTGCACCCCATACTTGGGTGATTGGGGCAATGTCTGGAACGCCTGCAGCATCAAGTGCTGTGGCATCGGCTCTTTGTACAGAACGGCTGGTCGCATCGGCTGTTTTGTACTGAAAACTTAAATTTGCAAAACCGCTATCGGTAAATGGTAAGCCCACATTACCTGAAATTTGGGTTGTATCACCATCGCCTTCGTAATATTGGCCTTTACGAACTTCGAATGACCCGCCTTCTGAGGCATCTTTAAGTTGGAAGTTTAAAACCCCAGCAATCGCATCAGAACCATATTGTGCAGCAGCACCATCGCGAAGTACTTCTACTTGTTTCAGTGCAATACTTGGAATAACTGAAATGTCGGCACCTTGAGCACCATCATTAATACCACCACCTAAAAAGGCAATAACAGAGGCACGATGACGACGTTTACCGTTAAGTAAAATTAGTGTGCTATCAGAAGGAAGTCCGCGCAAGTTTGCAGGGCGTACTAATGAAGCGGCATCACTGATTGGCATTGAGTGAACGTTTAAAGAAGGAATAGCTCCTTTTAACAGCTCTAGCATATCTGTGTTGCCTGACTTGCTAAGCTCTTCGCCACCGATAATGTCGATAGGAACAGGTGAGTCACCAATAGAGCGAGGCGCAGAGCGCGTACCAACTACGGCAATTTTTTCTACGTTTTTGTTTACTTTAACTTCGGTTTGCTCTTCTTGAGCAATTGCTGAACCAGAAACAAACAAGCCTGCGGCTGTTGTTGCTAGAGCAAATTTGATCGCCTGTTGAAGCGCATTGCTTTTTAATTTCATTCTAAATATCCCCAGTTAGAATTGATTTGTATAGTCTATTTACTGACTTATTTTTGTGGACATTTCACATTCAATGGGGAGCAAATATAGCTAACTCACTCCTAAAAGCTTAATTAATTAAGCGCACCTCCTGTGAGTCCTCGAAATAGACTATAGATAAAAAAACTAAAGAGGGCAATGGCTAATTAACTACTATTTAACAAGTGGAAACAAATGGTTTATCTAAAAATAACGCAGAGTTAATCACAACTAGGGCGAGAAAAGGGGGTAAAAACAGACATTGATACATAATTACTAACTAAATAAGCTATTTTAGTTATTTTCTATTATTGAATTAAATTGACTTACTGTTGATATTTTCACCATGGTGTTTTTTCCACGCAGCCAGCTTTTCTTTATATTCATCCCACACGCAAGGGCAGCAACTGCCGCCGCCACAGCACTCATCAGATTTTGGTCTTTCGGGTTTAGTACTAGGGATGTTTTTTTGCATTTTTTTATTACAAAAGTGGAAAAAAGGACGCTTAGAATAAATGATTGAATAAAGCGTGTAAATTATTCTTTGTGAACTTAGAACGCTGTGTGAGAATACAGGCTATGCGATTATATAAAGTCATTCATCGTGCACCCTGGCGGGTTGCTAAAATAAGTAAAAAGCGACAACAACTACGCTTTCGTCGTGCTATGGTCGCGCTTAAAATAGCCCTTGCTCAGGAAAAGCAAGAAACCAAAGAAATGCTAATAACTTATAGGCGTTATACCCAAGGGCAAACAAACAAAGCAGAACTAAAACGCGCCAACGAGCAGTTTGTAGATATATTAAAAGGATTAGGACTAGGCGTTTTTGCGTTATTACCGTTTGCACCATTAACTATTCCACTGGTTGTTAAACTAGGGCAGTTAGTGGGTGTTGATGTATTGCCAAGTTCTTTTAGTATGAATAAGCCTATTAAAGAAATTGATCAACAGATTGCTCAACAAAGCCAACAGCAAGACTCAACTCCCTCAAAGAAGAAGTAAGCTAGCAGAACATAATTAGCTATACCTTTTAATAGTGCTTATTGTTATGCTAGGACATCATTTTCTATTATGTGAGTCATTAATGAGCGCTTTACTTCGTCATACCTCTTCAGGAATTCCTCTATCTTTTATTGTTAAAAATGAATTAACAGACTGGCTTACTCAGCAACCAAGCTTTGTGCAGCAGTGGCTTGCAAATACCGATTTTGAAAAGTCAGGACTTGCGTTAATACCAAACGCAGAAACCGGTGAATTAAGCCAAGTATTTTGTATTATGCAACGAGTCGATGATTTTTGGGCTGCTGGCGAGCTTGCAAGTAAATTACCTAAAGGCTGCTATCAAATTCAGGGTGATGAGTCTTTAGTTTCTCAACTTGCTTTAGGCTTTGTGTTAGGTGGTTATGAGTTCAGTGAGTATAAACAAAAAGCCACAGCAAAAGCTCAGCTTGGCATTGCCGATAAAACATTATATGAACAAGTAAAACAACAAGCAGATGCAATTAATCTAGCTCGCGACTTAGTTAATACCCCAGCTGCCGATATGATGCCGCAGCACTTATCACAGGTAATGAGCGATTTAGCTGATACATTCGACGGCGAGTTTACCCAATGGGTAGGCGATGAGTTATTAGAACAAAATTATCCAACTATTCATATGGTAGGCCGTGCAAGTGAAAACAAACCGCGTTTACTCGATTTGAAGTGGGGGGCGGTTGATGCGCCACAAATTACATTAGTCGGTAAAGGTGTATGTTTTGACTCAGGTGGGCTAGATTTAAAACCAAGTTCAGGCATGCGTAACATGAAAAAAGACATGGGTGGGGCTGCGCATGTTATTGCCTTGGCTCAATTAATTATGGCTGCTAACTTACCAATACGTCTTCGTGTTTTAGTACCTGCGGTTGAAAATGCTGTTTCGCGTAATGCATTTCGCCCTGGCGATGTAATAAAAACCCGTAAAGGTATTATGGTCGAAATAGATAATACTGATGCAGAAGGGCGACTAGTTCTGTGTGATGCTTTGAGCGAAGCACAAAACGATGAGCCTGAATTAATTATTGATTTTGCTACCTTAACTGGTGCGTGCCGTGTTGCTTTAGGGACAGAGCTGCCAGGCTTCTTCTCAACGGAACGTGATGTCGCTAATGCGATTATGGATTCGGGGATGCAAGTTAACGACCCTGTTTGGCAATTACCGTTATTCGAGCAATACACCCCATTTTTGAAAAGCGATGTGGCTGATATGACTAACTGTTCAAGTACGCCATTTGGTGGCGCAATAACCGCTGCGCTTTATTTGAAAGAATTTGTAGAGCCAAACACACCATGGGTTCATTTTGATGTAATGGCATGGAACTTACGAGCATTACCAGGGCGCCCTGCAGGTGGTGAAGCTCTGGGCATTCGTGCAGTATTTACTTACCTACAAAATCGATTTAACTAACCTAACTAGGGTTAACTAAATCAAACATACCTTGCCTTGAGTTATTTGATGTTAAAGCGCATATAACTCAAGGGGTAAACCATCTGGATCGGCAAAAAAGGTGAATTTTTTGCCGGTAATTTCATCCACTCTTATTTCTTCTACGTCGATTCCATGCGACTCTAAATACGTTTTACTGTTTTCTACACTACTAACCTTAAATGCTAAATGTCTAAGTCCTTGTGCTTCGGGATAGCTTGGTCTACTCGGCGCATCGTTAAACGAAAATAATTCTAACTGACTGCCATCAGGTAAAGCTAAATCGAGTTTGTAAGACTGACGCTCTGCTCGATAATGCTCATTAATAATCGTGAGTTTTAATATTTCACTATAAAAATGTTTAGAGCGTGGGTAGTTGCTACAAATGATGGCTACATGATGAATGCCTAGTAGTTGCATATATTTTCCTTAAAAAACAAAAAAGCGCACTGAAAGCAGTGCGCTGTTTATCAATACATATTTGCTTGGTGTAATGTTAGCATTTAGCTAGGCTCTGCGTCTTTACACGCTTTTACAGCTGGTGCAACAAGCTCTAAACCTGTTTTATCACACGGTGGAAGTTTAGCATCGCTAACAGCAATGGGGGTTACTCGCTCGCCCCATTTGATGTAGCTTGCCGCCCACGTTAGGCCTGCTCCAAATGCAGCCGACATAATATTGGCATGCGGCTTAATTAAACCTTGCTCAACGGCCTCACACAGCGCAATGGCAATCGTTGCAGCAGAGGTATTACCGTATTCGCCAATGTTAACCATTACTTTACTGTCTTCAACCTTTAAACGGTTTTGAATTGCTTGAATAATGCGTAAGTTAGCTTGATGTGGAACTAGTACATCGATATCGTCTAACTTAAGGTTGGCTTGTTCAAGCACGTCGTCACAGGCTTCACTCATGCCTTTAACTGCACGTTTAAATATTTCACGGCCTTCAAATAAAAGGTCTGATGGGCCAATTGGCTCATATTTATTTAAATCACTGCCAAAATTAGTAATGTGTAAAATATCACGATCTTCGCTGTCACAGCCGGTTTTAGTTCCTAATAAGCCTGCAGGTGTTTCTGCTGCTTCAAGCACAACGGCACCGGCACCATCACCAAATAATACTGCGCTATCGCGTCGTGCCCAGTTTACATACCAAGTCATGCGTTCAGCGGCAATAACTACGGCTTTTTTGATCATACCGGCTTGAATTTGCGCTGTCGCCGCTTGTAAAGCATATAAAAAACCAGAACATGCTGCATTGGTGTCCATGGCTGCAGCGCCAGTGGCGCCAATATTTTTTTGTACTAATGAGGCTGTGTTTGCAACTACTGTTGAGGGGGTGCACGTTGCTAAAATAACTAAATCGATATCTTTTGCATCTACGCCAGCGCAAGCAATAGCATGTTTTGCAGCCACACTAGCAAGCTCGGCAGTACTTACATGGCTAACTCTACGCGCTTTGATACCGGTACGCGTGGTGATCCACTCATCGGTGGTATCTACAATTTCACTTATTTCGTCGTTGCTGATGCTGGCTGGTGGAATGCATTTGCCCCAACCAGTGATATGTGCGTAAGGCATAGTGTGTTCTCTTAAAAGTGGTATGACGTGTTCGTCTTATGAATACGTTATAACAAAAATTAGCTATTAACTCTAGTTTATAGCAGCTATAGAGCTGTAATTACTGCTATTTTACCAATTGTTTGTTGTATTTTTAGTGAAAGGTTAATTGTAAGTTTTTACTTTGTAAATTAAATGAGTGTTTAGCTTAGGTGCTTTTTATAAGCTAGTCCATCACCTTCAACACTTGCTTAAAGTACTTGTGACGTATGCTTGAGTGCAGCTATGCGAGCGGATACTATAAGGCGGTTTAGTGTATAATAATTACAATAAAAAAAGCATGTTAATCATGAATAATAAAATCAAGTGTATCCAGGAACCCTATTGTGTTAATTAAAACCGACCCAGCTATTAGCCGATTATTAATGCTGCGCAGTGGTGCCATCGTTGTTCAGCTTATTGCGGTACTCAGTGTGTATTTTTTACTAGAACATCAAATTGCACTTATGCCGTTGTTAGGGGTTATTGCTGTTGAGGCGGTTTTTCAGTTAGCCAGTGTATTTGCCTACCGGCATGTAAGCCAAGCAAAGCCAATTGGCATGTTAATGCAACTGACCGCCGATGTGCTTTTTTTAACTATTTTGTTGTCTTTAAGCGGCGGTGCAACTAACGCATTTGTGTCGTTATTGTTGCTGCCCATTATGATAGCTGCAATCACACTAAGCGCTCGAGGGCTTGCCTATATTGCTGTATTGGCCATTGCCGCCTATAGCTTATTATTAATTAAAATGCCCGAACACAGTATGCACCAAATGAATATGAATGGTCATTTTATTGGTATGTGGGTTAATTTTGTTATAAGTGCTTGCGTAATTGCGTTAGTTATAGGGGCTATGAACCGCGCTTTGCAACAGCGTGAACGCACTATTGCCAAAGTTAGAGAAAAACAGTTACGCAATGAACAACTGGTAACACTTGATGGCGCAGCGGCGCAAATTACTCATCAATTAGCAACACCAATTGCTAATTTACAATTATTATTTGAAGAGCTTTTAGAAGAGCATCCTAACAATGAAGTTATTCAGCAAATGCAAACGCCGCTATTGCAATGCCGCACTCAGCTTAACGACTTTAGAAAGCTCTCAATGCAGTTACGAGATAAAAACACTCAAGCACCCATTAAAGCAGAGCAGCTGCAAAATCAAATTCATGATACGTTACTATTACAATACCCCAATCAACAAATAAACTGGCTTAACGAGTCACCTGAAGCCACATTACAAAGTGACGCTATGCTGTTACCTGCAATTTTAAATTTATTACAAAATGCAGTACTTGCTAATCAAAAACACGCCCAAGTGCAACTTGAACTAAGTTGGCAGCAACCTGACGCACAAAACATTGCGTTAATTATTCGTGATTTTGGTGCTGGTTTTTCATCCTCAGAGTTAGCAGAGTTAGGTGGGCAGTTAATGCCTAGTGAGCAAGGCATGGGGATCGCAGTTATGTTATCAAATGTGACATTTGAGCGGTTAAATGGCTCGTTAACTGTATATAATCACCCCGAAGGCGGAGCGGTTGCAAAGATAACGATGCCACTATTAACAGCAGAGACAAAAGCATGAAGCTACTTATTATTGAGGATGATATTAATTTAGCGACAACGTTGGCACGGCGGCTAACTAAGCACGGTTTTAACTGCGAGATCGCACATAATCACACTGATGCACTTCTAAAGGCTCGCCAGCAACAGCCTGATTGTATTTTATTAGATATGAAACTGGCTGATGAGAATGGACTGTCGCTTATTGCACCGCTGCGGCATTTACTCACCCATGCACATATTGTATTGCTGACTGGCTTTGCAAGTATAGCAACGGCGGTAGAGGCGATGCGCTTAGGTGCTAATGACTATTTAACTAAGCCTGTTGATATGGCAAGTTTATTAAAAGCACTTAAAGTTGAGGTGGCAAGTACGACAGTAACTGAAATTTCTGAGGGGGTTATGTCGCCCGAGCGTTTAGAGTGGGAGCATATTCAACATGTTTTACATAGTAATAACGGTAATGTATCAATGACCGCAAGGCAGCTAAATATGCATAGGCGCACCTTGCAGCGTAAATTACAAAAAAAACCAGTGCAGCAGTAATGCAAAATCAAAAAATTATTTTATTTGATGCGCAATGTAAGCTTTGTAGTGCATGGTGCAATTTTGTTATAGCTCACGATCCGAGCATAAAATTTAAATTGTGCAGTGTGCAATCGCCGGCAGGGCAATCGCTACTTGCTCAATTTGGCTTTTCCACCACCGATTTTACTTCGATGGTTTATATAGAAGCACAAAAACCATATACCCGCAGCCAAGCCGTTTTTCGAGTGTTCAGTCAGTTAGGCTATCCGTGGAAGTTGATTAGCGTATTTAAGTTATTACCACGAAAGCTGACTGATTGGCTTTATAACAAAGTGGCTAAAAACCGTTATACATTATTTGGTAAATACCAACACTGTCGAATCCCTCAACAAAAAGATGAAGATCACTACTTATAACCACATTTTTAGCAAGTGCTGGATCACTTAGGCTGTGCTAAAATCGCGGCGTTTAATTACTAGTAAATAGGTTTTAAGGGCTTTTTCATGGCAAATACAGCGCACGCACTGCATATTTTAGTAAAACATAAAGAGATTGCAGAAGACATCATTAAGCAATTAGGCAAAGGCGCAAAGTTTCAAACCTTAGCTAAAAAATATTCGTCTTGTCCGTCGGGCAAAAAGGGCGGTGATTTAGGTGAGTTTAGACGCGGCCAAATGGTACCGCAGTTTGATAAAGTTGCTTTTAGTGGTGCAATTTTAGAGCCACATTTAGTAAAAACAAAATTTGGTTGGCATGTGATTAAGGTGCTTTATCGCACTTAAAAAGCGGAATTTTAAGTTCCCGCTATACTTACTATTTCTCATTTTATAACTGCTAAAGCACCTTGGAATGACTATGAAGCTATTTAATTTATGCTGCAGTGTTATCCTCATTACCCTGTCTTTTTTTGCATGTGGCAGCGAGCAAACTGTGACGCTAAAAATAGGAAAACCAAGCACACCTAATATGCCAAGAAACCACTATGTTTTGAGCTTATTAGAAAAAAGCTTTGCGCAGATGAATGTAAAACTTAATATTAGTTATAGTGTTGAGCCGATGAATACCAAGCGAGTATTAGAAGAGCTAAAGCACGATGGGGCTATTAATTTTGCTTGGTTAAGTATGTCAAAAGAGCAAGCAAATAGCCTCGTACACACAACCTTTCCAATATACAATGGCTTGCACTCAAAACGTTTACTGATGATAAAACAAAGCCGGCTGGGCGAATTTTCAGATATAAAAACCCTTGAACAACTAAAGCCGTTTATAGCCTTACAAAAGCAAAGTTGGTCTGATTATTATGTATTAAAGAACAATGGCTTAACAGTTAATGGTGATTTGAGTTATGAAAGCATGTTAAAAGCGTTAGATGAAGGACTTGGCGATTACTTTCCTCGTTCAGTAACTGCGATTAGAGCTGAAATACAAAAAAGCCCACAATACAACTTTGTAGTTGAGCCACATATTATGCTGCAGTACGATAATTTTTATTACTTTTATGCAAACGAAAAAAATAAAGCAATTATCGACTTATTACAGCAGGGTTTAACAAAGCTAGCACAAAAAGGTGAGCTTGATGCCCTCTACACGCATTTTTACCATGATGTTGAGGACGGGCTTGGTTTAAGTCAGCGAACTGTATTTAAACTAAAGCATTAGGGCCTGTTAACTAATCTTGCTTAGCTTCTTCTTCGCTTATTTGCTTAAGTGCTTGAATAAACGACTCACTCGGCTGCCCACCGGTAAGCGCATACTTATCATTTATAATGAAAGTAGGCACTGAAGTAATACCCATTTGCTTAAAGTTATTTTGCTCTTCGCGAACCGCTTGTACGTATTTATCTGAGTGTAAAATATCACGGGCTGTGTCTTTGTTAAGGCCCACACTTTCTACCACATCCAGTAATGCATCTTCTTGATTTAAATATTTTAAATCGGTGAAGTGTGCTTCAAAAAACGCCAATTTCAACTCAGTTTGCTTGTCTTCTTCACGAGCCCACATTAGCAAGCGGTGAAGATCAAAGCTGTTGATCATGATGCGTTTACCGTCAAAATTAAAGGTAAACCCAGCTCGCTCACCCGCATCTGCCATGTTTTGACGATTTCGCGCGCTTTCTTCTTCGGTTAAGCTGTATTTTTGCTGCAAATGCTCGTCTAAGTCTTGCCCTTCAAGTGGCATATCTGGATTAAGCTCAAAAGGGTGCCATGTAATATCCGCACTCATTTCCTCTTTTAGCTCGGTCAATGCGGTTTCTAAGTTCTTGTAACCGATAATACACCACGGGCACATTACATCTGAGACGATATCTATTTTAAAGTTTTTCATAGGAGTCCTTTAAGGATTGCTTTGTAATAGCATGATTGTTAATCAACTAGTGTAAAAAACAAATTGCTAACTAATTTATTTAAAGTTAGCCATAGTATTTAGTTATCAGTTAGTTTGCTTAGCAGTGATTAAATATAGTTTGTCTATAAAGCCTTTCAACTAAACGCATACACTATAAAACACTTATTGCAGCTAATGAACTAGATTGTTTTATATTCAAGTTTAAGCTTGAATGGTCACTTTGCAGTCATAAGGAAATAGATGTCAAAATATAGATTTTTAGCTCTATTTTGTTTACTAGTTAATTCACAGGTATGCTTTTCAAATACGATTGAAAAACCACCTAAAGCTATTGAAGCCGAAGTATATACTATTTGCGAGGTGGTATATTGCAATCCGAGTGTTGTTTTAAGAAATAATACGGCATTTGAAAGTAAAGTAATTTCAAATTATTTTGATGAAACTCATTTTACTGAGCATGCTTTTAAGTTTTATAGAGTAAAAGACATGTATTCAACGAGTAATCCGTTTGACAACCCATTATCGTTTAAAAATGCAGAGTTTTCGTCACTTGAGGGAGATGTAATATTTAAACCTCTTGAAGTCAAAACTTGCACTACGCGAATAAAAAGAGATAGATTGAATTATGAAAAAGGGATTGAGTACGTTGTTTTTTCGGTAGTTATGGATGCGCAATATGTGATAGATAAAAAAAGTCAAGATTCATTTCATTGCTTAGTAAGTTAGGAATAGTTGATGATTTACTTACCTTGCCTGATGATTAAACCAAGGAATAAATAGGGTCAGAACCTGAGGGAACCCCACATTTTTATCCAAGCTACAAGCACTCACGGTAATCATTATTTAATTGGTTGAGGAGATAGTAGAGTCAGCTCTCTCTTTTTGATTTTCATTGTAGAAGGCAAGATGCAAGACCTGACCCTGCTGGCGAGCGGGTGTTTTTCAAAGCTTTAGGAAAATATTTGAAGGTTATAGTTGCCGTTGCCACAACCTATTTTACCGCCGGTCTTGCCAGCGGATGGGCAACGAGCTGGGTTATTAGTGCAGGAATGACTACTTCCGTTACTATGGCTGGTGCAATTGCATCTGGTATATTAAAAGGCGCTTTGTCAGGTGCTTTTTCTGGGGCTGCTTTTGGCGCAATAGGCGGCAGCTTTAAAGAGTATGGTATTGAGAATACAGGTACTCAAATGGCAGTTCATGCAGCCGCTGGTGGGACCATATCTGATGTTCAAGGTAGTAATTTCGGTCATGGGTTTGTTACTGCTGGTATAATGAAAGGAAAAGTAAATACTAATAATTCACCGAGCCGTGTCATTCTTCAAGCTCTTGCTAGAAGGACTGTCTCAAAAATAACAGGTGGTAAATTTGTTAACGGAGCCGTAACAAGTGCTATTAAATTTGTAGCGAATGAATTAAAAATTATTAGTGAGACCCTAAAAAACAAATCATGGAAGACTCAGGTAGCCAAATCGCTGATAAGGATTCTGATGGTATATAAACAATAGATATCCTGGTTCAGGTGGGCAAGCAGATATAAGTTTTTGGGGGGAAGATTCTGCGAAAAAAGTAAATTGCTCAGCAATGCAAATTTGTTTAGATGAAGCAGCTAAGAAAGTGTGGACACCAATTGGTATATCTAGCCCAAAACCTAGATTTACTCTGAAAAATGAAATGACGGTAATAGATTTTCCAACTATGAAGTTACAAGGAACAGGTTGGTATCTATCAAATGGATTTGCGCCATCCATAGTAAGTGCTTCATTTACGTATTACCGAGCGGCGGCAGCATGCTCAATTAGTGAAAAGGTGGTTGTTGGATGCGGAGGATAAAGTTTGTACTTATTATTAATTTGTTAGTTTATTGTAATGCTACTTTTGGGGCTGCTCAAGATATCATTTATATTGATTTATTAACCCAAGCTAAAGAAGATAAGGTGAAAGTTACGGAGCTTTATATAGATAATTTACCGTTGATTGCCCATTATTTTCTTTATACTAATGAGCTTAATAACAAGGTCTTGGATCTTTATGATGAACTTAAAGGAAATTACAATACGCCTACACTATATGCACAAGGTTTATGTCAGCTTCAAGCTTACAAAAAAATTACAATATTACTTAGTAAAGGTTATATATTAGAGTTCGATAGAGTTGACTCCCTAGATTGCTTCGAGTGGGCTGTTGCTTATATAGATACTCATTTATTTCAGCTTTTATTACCTTACAGTAATCGGCAAATGAAAAGTTATTTAACAAAGTTATTGGAAAATGAAATTACAGCAATAACTGAATTTAAAACATTTGTTGAAAGATCTACTCCAAGAAGTTTTTTTGAAAAGAATAAAAAAAATGTTCTCTACAAATCATTAGGAACGGATATAAAAAATAGTATCCTCAATTCATATTATGTAGAGGGGTTTGACTTTTTTTTGAGAAAAATGAAAGGCCTAGACAGAATAGATATAAGTTTCATTCTAGACTTAAACATAAAGTTTTGTGAGTCAATGACCGCTGAGCAATATGTAAAATTTGTAGAGTCTGCATCTCAAGGGAGACTCATAATTTACGAAACAATATTAAATAATTGTTCTAATAATTTAATAAATAAAAGTGAATATGGAAGAGCTAGAGAAATATACGAGGTTGTAGGGATCTCGAAAGACAAAATCGATAGCTTGAAGATAAAACTTGAATTGAAGAGAGATAAAATCAATACATGGTTGAAGTCAAAAAGTTAATGGGCTCACCATAAGAACAAATAAATAGGTGTAAAGAAAGCCAAAGGGAACAAGGAAAAATAGGGTCAGGTTTTTCTTTTTGCTTTTTATCATAATAGTTATTTTAATAAGAATATTAAATTAAGTGTTATTAAGAGTGTTTGTATTTATTAGTGTTTTATTTTCTGCTGATGCAATTGCAATTTTTGGCAAAGGCCATGTTAGTGGGAATATCACAAATATTACCAGTATTAGTTCAGGGTTGCTTGTGCGTATTAATGCTAACGAAGAAAAAATAATAGGGGTCAGATCACTTACTTCATAATACTTTGTCATAATTGTTCAGATATTAGCATATCAGTAGTATTGTGAAGCAACGAACCTGCCCCCTGTGAATAGAAGCGGGATTGAAATCTCTTACTACTAAAGGTTATATGAATAGCTCTAGAGTGATAGGAGGAGAGGTCAATATTATAGCAGCTGGCTTACAATCTTATGTCAAATATGAATATCCCATCATTAATAACAGTAATACACCTTGGAACTCGATGCTTGAAATTCTAAGGTTAGATGCTACTAGAGGAGACGTAGCTGAATGAAGGAAAAAATTCTAATATTATTTTTTTATTGGTTAGCAATGTTATTTCAGGTAAAGGTTTCGAAAAAGAGCACCTTGTAACAATTGAAATGGTTGAAAATGATATTTTACATAATAGGCGACTAAACGTTTCTCAAATATTATATGCATTGGAGCGCAACAAAGTTACTAATCCACTTAAGGTAAATTATTTATACGGGGTTATTTATTACTTTGGCGATTATGGTTTAGATAAAGATAACGATAAAGCATACCATCACTTAAAGATACCAGCGGACAATGGAGATATATCTGCAGCCTATTTATTAGGAACACTTTTAGTAGATGATAGTCCACTAAATGATATTGAAAATGGCATTGAATATCTTAAATTCGCATCTGATAGGGGGAGTGTTGATGCAATACTAAACTTGTATGAAATGTATAGAATCGGTAAGTATAAGGATGAAGAGCATATACTCAAACTTTTAAGTTATGCTGCTAAAAATGGTAGTGAGGAAAGCGCGATTCAGTATGCTGATACATTATTCAATATAAGTTTAATTGAACAAAGTGATAAAAAAGCACAGTCAGTTGCTTTATTTTTAATAGACTACAATTTTAAATTACTCAAAGGGGAGAAGTTCTATTTACTATCTGGAATATATGGATTGTCAAACTCTCCTATTTATAATGAAATAAAAAGAGATCATTATTTGAACTTAGCTGCCAGAGAAGGGCACAGTTTTGCGATAAGGTTATTGGATGAAATTGATTTTATAAAAGCTAACAAAAAACACTAATAGCAGGTGCTTTTCATTATTATCTCTAGGTATATTTCTCTAGAATGTCTTCAGTCAATGAAGCTGGTGTGTAACAATTAAAGTGCTCCTAAATAAGTATGAGGTTGTCTTACAAGGCTAAAGTTTATTTTTTTATACTGGCTCTAGTTATGTTGAAATTAATTATATAATAGATAGCAATAGGAATTAAATTACTTGCTTAGTTTATAAAAAATAAGCTGGGCTAGCTCAAGGTAAACATAAGAAGAGCAGCAAAGGTGCTGCTCTCTTATTGAATGTTTTCAGGTTAGCTGTTTAAGCCAAACGGGTCGTCAATGCTATGACTCGGTTGAGTAAACCAGCGCGGACCGTCATCTGTCATGTAAAAATGATCTTCTAATCTAACCCCAAACTCATCTGGAATAACCAGCATGGGTTCGTTACTAAAACACATGCCTGTGGCAAGCGGGGTTTTGTCACCGCCAACTAGGTATGGCCATTCGTGAATGTCTAAGCCAATACCATGGCCCGTACGATGTGGACAACCTGGTGTTTGATACTCAGGTCCTAAATCTTGTGCTGCTAAGTAGCTGCGAGCTGCTTCGTCAACCGATTCACAGGTTTCGCCGAGAGCTGCTTGATTGAAAGCTGCTAACTGGGCCGCTTTTTCAAAATCCCAAAATAGGCGTTGGCGGCTGGTTGCTTCACCAAATACATAAGTACGGGTAATATCAGAAAGGTAATCGTGCACTTTACATCCGGTATCGATAAGCACCATGTCGCCTTTTTTCAAAATTTGTGGATCTTTTACGCCATGTGGGAATGAGGTGGCAAGGCCAAACAATACAATACAGAAGTAATTACCTGGGGCACCTACTTTTTGATGGGCTTTTTTTATAAATTCTTCGACTTCTACGGTGCTAATACCTTCATAAAGCATGCTCGCTGTAGCCTGATGAACCGCTAAAGTCATATCCATGGCACATTGCATTAATGCTAATTCATTGGCTGATTTATGCATTCTACAATGTGCGGTTACAGGTTGTGCGTTAACTAGTTTTAACCCTGAACTGGCTTTATTGATGCCATCAAAAATAAAAAACTGTGCGCTTTCATCAATACCAACGGTAGCGGTGTCGCTAATATTGAGCTGCTTAAGCACTTTAACACATAGCTCAAATGGGTTTTCATGCTCTTGCCAGCCGTGTATTTGGCCATCAATAACCTTAAAGCCATTTAAAGAGCCAATTTCAAAATGTGGAGCAATGTATTGCACATCACCTACGGCAGGTAAAATAGCGCCAACAAGTCGTTCACTGGCATACCATTTCATTCCGGTGAAATACGTTAAGTTGGTACCTGCGTTTAAATAAATGGCATCAATGTTG
This sequence comes from Pseudoalteromonas sp. US3C1013, assembly GCF_048401115.1. Taxonomy (GTDB): domain Bacteria; phylum Pseudomonadota; class Gammaproteobacteria; order Enterobacterales; family Alteromonadaceae; genus Pseudoalteromonas; species Pseudoalteromonas undina. The sequence goes on from NZ_CP183076.1 coordinate 483,678, forward strand.
TGCGCTTGCATATAGGCTTGCGCTTTGGCCATACGCGCTAAATACTCATCGGCCTGAATTGGCGTTACTGAGTGAGTCATATTACTTAAACTAGCAAGTGCTTGCTCGGGTGTGTGAGTACCAATACCAACTGTGGTCATATATTTCTCCTACAAAATTTTGCATAGTGTGTAGGTTTAACAGTTTAAATTCAAACTAATTGCGATTAGTGAACAAGAGGCTCAAAAAGTGGGGGTGGGTTATCAAGTCACTTATCGAAAGGACTTGATAACCTCGGGCTATTTTTTCGCGTATGGTAAGCGAGTGAGCTTATTTGTCGTGTGGTAACTATCTAATCCGGTTACTGCAACTGTGTCGATAGCTTGTAAGTCTAAAAAGCCATCGCTTTGGAGTGCTGATTCATCTACATACACATCCATTATTTCACCAATAACCAGCTCAGTGCCATTAACAGCTAAATGCTGGTTCTCTACAAATTTTACCGCGTATTTGAGTCGACTTTGTGCAACAAACGGAGCGTTAAACTCATTTAAGTATTCTGTTTTTAACCCCGTAGCATCAAACTCAGACTCATCTTTAGCGTAACGTGCCGAGGTTTGGTGAGCTTGCTGGTAAATGTCACTATTTACTTGATTAATAGTGTAAACGCCTGTTTCTATAATATTTTCAAATGTATGCCTTGGTACGCTGTGCGGGCGCATGATCATGCCAACAAGTGGTGGGTGTGCGCCTAAATGAATAACCGAACTAACGATGGCTAAATTGGTATTACCTTGCTCATCCTGTGTGCCAATTAAGTTAGCACTTTTAAACCCTGACAATGAATTTATAAAATGCGTACGTGTGTGCTTTTCAAGCGCGGCTATGCGGTCTTTGGAAAAATGCATGTGTTAATTCCTTACCATTTTATGGTATTTCCTTGCCAATCTAGGTAGGCAGGTTCGTTGTTAAGTTCTAATTGTGGATTTTCGTAAGTAAATTTAAATAATTGCTGGGCAACAAACTCAGGGGTAAACAGTTTATCTGCAGGAACATTTTTTTGAAATGGCTTAGAAAGCTGTGTATCTGTAGTGCCTGGGTGAAATAAAATCAGTTTAGTATTTTTAGCGCGACGAGCAAGCTCAATGGCGGCTGTTTTAAATAGCATATTAAGTGCTGATTTTGATGCGCGATAGGTATACCAACCACCTAATTTATTGTCGTTAATGCTACCAACACGAGCGCTTAAAGCGGTAATTGTGCAGTGAGTTTTGTGGTTAAGCAGCGGCACTATACTTTGTAAACACAGCAGGGGTACAAGCGAATTAGAGTGCATAAGCTGCATAAAATAATCACTGTTGATTTCTTCAAGCTTTTTTTCTGGCATGTGATGGTCGTTGTGTAATTGACCATTAAATATAATCACTTGAGCTATATCAACTTGCTGAGATTTTAACGACTCGGTTAGCTCGTTTAGGCTTTGCGCTGAATAGTCGCTCTGAAAATAGTTTACGTTTATGTCGCTGTGATTAATGTTCGATGAGCTGACACAAATAATATTAAATTGTGTTGCTTGTTGGTTTAAGTGATTAACGTAAGATTGGGCAATGGCGCTACTAGCGCCAAATAAAATCACTGTTTTCATTTTTCACCTTTGGTTTTGATATTACATTGACCTGAGTTGCACTGTGCATTAGGCATTAAAAAACGGCTAATGTGATGACGGTATTTTGCAAAAAAAGTATAAGCATGATCGGCAAAAAAACGAATGACGGGCAAACGAATAATCTTGAGCCAAGGGTATTTTCCAACAGTACGCCAGGCTTGATAAGTCACGTCTAAGCCGTAAATTATCTGCCCATTATCAGTTTGGGCGTGCAGTATATTCATGGCGTATTGCTTATCGATTGCGGGAAAACGCTCACTAAAGTCATCAGAATTTAAATCTTCTAGTGTAATTTTATGATCAACATCGGCACGTTTTAAATGCTGCATCTCTGCATTGCAAAGGGGGCAATTACCATCGTAAAAAATGATCATGTCATCGCTTTGTGTTTATTTTACATATGCTTTTTTACGACATGCTGTTGCAAATGGATCTATTAAATAAGTAAACATAATGATATTAATAGGCCTCAAAGAAACAAAGGAGAGCTAAAAATGAGTGAACAATATGCCGCCTTGCGAGGTAATGTAAATTTACTTGGGCAATTATTAGGACAAACTATTAAAGATGCTCAAGGACAAGATATTTTAGATAAAGTAGAAGAAATTCGGGCTTTATCAAAATCATCTCGCAGTGGCAATGAAGCTGATCGTAAAGCGCTTATAGATGTACTGCATGCGCTTAGTGATGAAGAGCTTTTACCGGTTGCCCGTTCATTTAATCATTTTTTAAACTTAGCTAATGTTGCTGAGCAGTTTCATACCGTATCACGTTTTAATGATGTTGGTTTTTGCCAACTAAACCCTCTCACTCAAACATTAAAAACGTTAGCAGCAAAGGCCGAACAAGGTCAGCTTAATCATAATCATTTAGCTGAAACCCTCTCAAAACTCCACATAAACTTAGTACTAACAGCACACCCAACCGAGGTGACTCGCCGTACTATTATTAATAAACATGTTGAACTTAGCGATTGTTTAGCATCGCTTGAGCGTACCGACAATCTAGCGCAAGAACGCGAAGCAATCTTAAATCGTATTGCGCAGTTAATTAGTCAAGCATGGCATACTGACGATATTCGTCGTTCACGTCCAAGCCCTGTCGATGAGGCTAAATGGGGCTACGCAGTCATTGAAAACAGTTTGTGGGAAGCGGTGCCCCGTTTTCTACGAGAGTTTAGCCAGCATGTAAAACAGCATTTAAGTTTGGAGTTGCCAGCAGATTACAGCCCGATAGAATTTACTTCTTGGATGGGGGGAGATCGTGATGGTAACCCGTTTGTAACCGCCGAAGTAACCAAGCAAGTGCTCGACCATGGCCGTTGGATGGCACTGGATTTATACCAGCGTGATTTAGAAACGCTCTGTGCTGAACTTTCTATGTCGGATGCCAGCGATGAGCTCATTAAATTGGCTGGGCAAGAGTTTGAACCGTACCGTGCTGTTTTGAAAGATGTTAAAAACCAAGTTGCAGAAACGGTGATGCATTTAAGCGCTAAAATTAAAAATAAGCGCACTGAATCTCAAGATTTAATCACCGATATTAATCAGATTAAGCACCCCATTGAAGTGTGTTATCGTTCTTTATTAAAGTGCAACATGCAAGTAGTGGCCAATGGCTTACTACTGGATATGATCCACCGAGTAAATAGCTTTGGACTGCGTTTGGCAAAACTAGACGTGCGTCAAGATTCGTCGAGACACAGTGATGTATTTTCTGAGCTAACTCGTTACTTAGGTATTGGCGACTACAACCAATGGCAAGAGCAAGATAAGCAGGCTTTTTTACTTGCTGAGCTTAACTCTCGTCGTCCGCTTATTCCTAAGCATTGGCAACCTAGCCCTGAAGTGCAAGAGGTGCTCGACACCTTTGATGTTATTGCGCAGCAAGATGCAAAAACCTTTGGTTTATATATTATTTCTATGGCCCGAACTGCTTCTGATATTTTAGCGGTGCAGTTATTACTTAAAGAGTCAGGCTGCGGTTTTGAACTACCCGTGGCGCCCTTATTTGAGACCTTAGATGACTTAAACGATGGTCATAATGTTATTACTACATTGCTTAATAATGAGTGGTACCGAGGTCATATTAAAAATACTCAAAATGTGATGATTGGTTATTCAGACTCAGCCAAAGATGCGGGTATGATGGCTGCTGGCTGGGCACAATATGAGGCAATGGACAAGTTAGTGCAACTGGCGGATGAACGCGGTATTGAGCTGGTTTTATTTCATGGTCGAGGAGGCACGGTTGGTCGAGGCGGTGCACCTGCTGCACAAGCTTTGCATTCGCAGCCACCGGGTTCACTCAAAGGGGGCCTTAGGGTGACAGAGCAAGGCGAAATGATCCGCTTTAAATTTGGCTTACCCAATGTGGCATTGCAAAGCTTAAACATATACGCGGGTGCGGTGCTGCAAAGTAACTTATTACCACCGCCAGAGCCCAAAGATGAATGGCGCGAAGTCATGGCATTAATTAGTGATGTATCGTGTGAGCACTACCGCAATGTGGTACGCCACGATGAAAACTTTGTACCTTACTTCAGAATGGCAACACCAGAATTGGAGCTATCTAAATTGCCATTAGGTTCAAGGCCAGCTAAACGTAATCCTAATGGTGGGGTAGAGAGCTTACGCGCTATTCCGTGGATATTTGCGTGGAGTCAAAATCGTTTAATGTTACCTGCATGGTTAGGCGCATTAAGCGGACTTAAAGCAGCGCTTGAAAAATATGGGATTGAAACCCTAAGCGAAATGAGTTTGCAATGGCCTTTCTTTCGAGCTCGTTTAGAAATGCTAGAAATGGTATTTAGTAAAGCGGATAGCTGGTTAAGTGAGCACTACGATAATGCGCTGGTGGAAGATATGTATAAACCTTTAGGTGTTGCCTTACGTGAGGAATTAGCAGAGGCGATAACCTTAGTGCAATCATTGAGCCCACAAAAAAGTCTATTAGCCGATCAACCTTGGATCAAAGAATCTATTGGGCTTAGAAATCCATACACTGATCCCCTTAACGTGTTACAAGTTGAGCTATTACGTCGCTCTCGTGGCGATGATAAAGGTAATGAAAGCGATATAGATAATGCCTTAATGATCACCATGACGGGGATTGCAGCGGGTATGCGAAATACAGGTTAATCCAAAATTAGATTAGTTTTAAAGGGAACACGCGACGTGTTCCCTTTTTTTACGCTAAATAGGCTGGTATTTCGTTTGCCAACCTTTTACACTACTTGGCCATTGAACAAATAAAAACTATTATGGCTTCAGCAACTTTTAAAGTGCAACATAATACAGCACTTAGCAATTCACACATCTCATTAAACGTAGCGCAAACCCAAGCATTACGTAGTCAATTAAAAACTCAACGCGGTATTTTACATTCAAGCGATATTAAAGCGCTTTGTACTGAACTTAATGTCAGCGAAGATACTTTATTGCAAGGCTTGGTGCCTATGGCTTCTGAATTTTCAGTTGCACCTATTTCCAAGTTTCATGTCGGCGCAATTGTTAAAGGGCTTAATTCACAAGGAAATACCACTTTTTACTTTGGTGCCAATGCTGAGTTTGATCATCAAGCACTTAGTTTAGTGGTGCATGGTGAGCAATCAGCAATTAATAATGCGTGGTTAAATGGCGCTAAGAGAGTGCTGAAAATAGCCATTAGTGATGCACCATGTGGGTATTGCCGTCAGTTTATGAATGAATTGGCTGATGCAAAAGAGCTTGATATTTTACTGCCAGCACAAAACTTTAAATTAGCAGAGCTATTACCGCATTCATTTGGACCAACCGATTTAGGCAATGAGCACAGCTTATTTAACCCAGCAGAGCAAACTAAGTGCTTTAAAGAGACAGACCTTGATGAAAAGCTGATGAGTTATGCTTTAGCGGCTTATGTTCCATACAGTCAAAATTACAGTGCGGTAAAAATAAGCACATTCGAAAATGGTGACTTTTATGGCAGCTATGCTGAAAATGCAGCATACAGCCCGAGCTTATCGCCATTGCAAAGCGCGGTGAGTCAATTGTTTGTAGCAGGATTAAGTTTTGATAAGCAAACAGTAAAATCAATTACTTTATTAGAAACTGCTGGTCATGAAAACCAATCAGGGGTAGCAAAAGCAGTGTTAGCAAGCTTTGATAGCTTACCAACACTTGAGGTTATTAGCGCAACATTAGCCAAGTAACACTTTAGCGGCTTCAAGCACCACGGCAACAGACTTTTTCTCAATCTCGCCGTGGTCCACGTTTGGAATTTCTTGACGTGTTCTATTTACTAATACACCTGCAACACAAGCGGCTTGTAAGCCAAGTGCGGCACACATGGTAAATAAAGTAGCCGATTCCATTTCATAGTTCATTACACCCAATTTCTGCCATTCTTCACAGCTACCTTGTAATGACTTAGGTACGTAGCCAGAATGCGTATCATAACGCTCTTGACCTGGGTAGAAGGTGTCGCTCGAAGCGGTTATACCAATATGGAAATCGATATTAAGGTTTTCACAGGCTTTTACCATAGCTTGAGTAGCAAAAAAATCAGATACGGCAGGATAGCACAGCGGTGCAAAGTGCTGACTCGCGCCATCTAATCGTACTGAAGCTTGGCTAATTAAAATATCGCCTTCGTTAATATGCGGTTGAATTGCACCTGTTGTACCAATGCGAAGAAAGCTACGTACGCCTAGTTGTGCCAGTTCTTCAACGGCAATTGACGTTGAAGGGCCGCCAATACCGGTTGAGCATACCACTACAGAGTGACCGTTTAATTGGCCTAAATAAATGTGAAACTCACGCGTTTGAGCAAGGCAGGTTGGATTATCTAAGAACTGTGAAATACGTGCTGCACGATCTGGATCGCCTGGAACAATTGCCAGTTTTGCACCTTTTAAATCATCAATACACAGTCCTAAGTGAAATACCTTTTCCATAACTAAGCCTTTTTAATAAGAATTGTTGTCAATTTACCATGATTACGAGAAACATAAGTGAAGTACAGGACGGATGTCCGTATTGACTTAATTTGATTTATTCACCAACTCTGAATATTCAATCAATGGCAAAAATTACTAGAAAAATGAGCCAGTTGACTTGTTTGTTCAGACACTATATTCATACCTCATAGCAAACCAATAGCTAGGCTAAAGAGTCGGTAGCTATAATTTAAATTGTTTATATTCAATTGGTTAGTAAGTGGGTTTGGTTTTTATTTACCACTAACCTAAGAGAGCAAAACAAAGCGCCTTGTGATTTTTAGCATGCTATGCAAATTATCTAAAATTAATTCAGCGTGCGATGTTTTGCATAACTACTCAATAATAGACAAGATATTCAGATTGAAAAAGGGTTTACAATGAGCACACAATTTCAAGCATTTAAAGATAAAGTTGAACACTGTTTATGTGCACCTGGCGACGGTGTTTTTACGGTCAATACGGCTAAAGAACGCAAAGCAGCGCTTAGAAATAAATTATATGGGCAAACTGAAAATGTCGATGTTTTATGGCGTGACTCACTTAACGAGCTACCTAATTCACCACATAAAGCAGTAATGCTAGGCATTAGCTCTGATTGCGGTGGTGGGATTTTACGTGGCGCTAACTGGGGGCCTTTATTTTTACGCTCAGCATTGATTGATCAACAAACACAGTGTCGTTCGTTTGATTTAGGTGATGTACGTGTAATACCGCATTTATTACACGATAAGTATTTAAATGAGGCCACTATCACTAATTGCCAAAAGGCCCTATACGGAAATGACAATAACGATCATTATGTAAGCCCATTGTCTATTACTGAAGATGTGTGTGATAGCTTTTATGCGACATTCCAAGACAAAGGTATTTTTGGTATTGGCGGCGACCACTCAATTAGCTACCCGTTAACAAAAGCGTATTTAAAAGCCAAACGCGAGCAAGGTAAACGTACGGCAATTATTCATTTCGATGCTCACACCGACTTACTCGTAGAGCGTTTGGGCATCGACTTATGTTTTGGCTCTTGGTGCACACATATTTTAGAATTCTTACCAGCGCCGCATCATTTAATTCAATTTGGTATTCGCTCAAGTGGCAAGCCTAAATCACATTGGGAAAGTACTTTTGGCGTAAAACAACATTGGGCTGCTGAAATTATAGAGCGTGGCGCAGCTGCGGTTGCGGCTGATGCTATTGCGCAATTAAAAGCAGACAAGGTCGATGAAGTGTATGTAAGCTTTGATATTGATGCCCTCGATGCCGAGTTTGCATCAGCAACAGGTACACCCGAAGAAAATGGCTTAACGCCACAACACGCACTTGATATTTTGTCAGCGATTGCTGATGAATTCCCTATAACGGGAGCTGATATGATGGAGATAGCTCCGTTTACTGACAGCTCTTTAGTGGGTCAATCAAGCTCTGAGACGACACTGAGAGAAGGCGCTAAAATCTCAGCGTTTTTAATTAACGCAATGAACCGCTAATTTCAAAAGCTAAAAATTGGCTATTTGCAAATAACCCGCTATATTTAATTGGCTTTTATTGAAAAGTGACGTCTTAAATTTAATAGAGCGGGTTATTGTGATTAAGTGGTGTTTTGTATTATTACTCATTGTAAGCCAACACTGCGCAGCTAAACTCACTGTTGTAACAGAGAATTTTGCACCTGCGCAGTATCTTGATGCGAACAACAATTTAGTCGGTGATGCTGCCGATATAGTACGATTAGTGCTTGATAATGCTGGGATTGATTATTCAATTTCAGTAAACGATTGGAGCATGACTTATAATATTGCATTAAGAGATCCTCAAACCTGTATCTTCTCTATTTCTCGCTCACCTGAGCGTGAGAGTAGCTTTGTTTGGTTTGCTAAATTAGCTCAATTTGATACTAACTTCTACTCACTTAAGAGCAAAGGCATTGTGCTAACAAGCCTTGATCAGGCGAAGCAATATAGAATTGCAGTATTAAAAGATAATTACAGCCACCACTATTTACTCTCCCAAGGCTTTAAAGAAAACGAAAATTTAATGCTTTTTAATAGCTTTGATAATATTTTTAAAATAATTAGAGCGCGAAGTTCCAGCATTGATTTGGTTGTAATACCTGCACAGAGAATAAATCATGAACAGTCCCACTTATTAAATGAACTACAGCTCGAGCCATTAATGCCCATCAACGTCAGCCAAGCTCCCTTATATTTTGCGTGTAACAAAAACCTACCTAATAAATTAAAGCAGCAACTTAGCACGGCCTTTGCTTTGTATGAATCGCAACTATAAATATTAAAATATTAAGAAAATAATATTATATAAATATCAATTGCCCTGTTTATAAAAGCGGCTATAATCCAGCTGCTTTTGCTAATAAAAGCGATTATTTTGGAGTTATAAATGGGTGATTTAATCGGGATTGCATTATTAATCTTGATGAGTGCGTTATTTGCGATGTCAGAAATTTCGATTGCCGCTTCACGCAAAATAAAGTTAAGAGTCATGGCCGACGAAGGAAATGTGCAAGCGCTGGCGGTTTTAAAGCTGCAAGAGCAGCCCGGTGCTTTTTTTGCCATGATCCAAATTACGCTCAATGCGATTGCCATATTAGGTGGGATTGTTGGTGAGCAGGCATTATCGCCTTACGTGCAAGAAATACTGCAATTATTTTATCAGGGGCCGTTACTTGGTCAAATTAGCTTTTTACTGTCGTTTTTAATTATTACCTCATTATTTATATTATTTGCTGATTTGCTCCCAAAGCGATTAGCAATGATTTTACCTGAAGCTGTTGCTGTGCGTGTAGTTACAATTATGCGATGGGTGACTTTCGCGCTAACACCATTGGTATTATTTTTTAACGGCTTAACCAACATCGTATTGCGGGTGTTTAAAGTACCCAGTGAGCGTGAGGATATTGTTACTACTGAAGATATTGTTGCCATGATGGATGCTGGTGCTGAGTATGGCAGCCTTCAACAGCAGGAATATGACTTAATTGGTAATGTATTTGATTTAGAAGCGCGCTTTTTATCAAGCGTGATGTCGCCACGAGAGCAAATAGTTTACTTTGATATTGATGAGTCGAGTGAAGATATAGCCAATAAAATTATAGAGCATCCACATAATCACTTTTTAGTGTGTAAAGGCAACCTTGATAAGTTAATTGGCTCGGTTGAGTCAAAAGATATTTTACGCCAAGTGCTTAAAGGTGAGGCGGCAAACATTAATGCGGATATGCTAGATAAAGATATTTTTTACTTACCAGAAACACTGAGCTTATCTGAATCGCTAAATGCGTTTAAAACTGCGGTTCACCCTTTTGCTGTAGTGGTCAATGAATATGCGCTAGTGGTTGGAATCGTCACAGTTAAAGATTTAATGAAAGGCTTTATGGGTGATTTAATCACGCATCAAAGTGAGGAGCTAATCATTGAGCGTGATGCTAACTCTTGGTTGGTCGATGGTTTAACACCTATTGTTGAATTAGCTAAGGTATTAGAAATTGATGAGTTTCCTGATCAAAACCATTATGAAACGGTCGCTGGGTATTTAATTTACACCATGAAGCATATTCCTAAACGTGCAGAATTTATTGTATTTTCAGGCTTTAAATTTGAAGTAGTGGATGTAGAAGGCATTCGTATTGAGCAGTTACTCGTCTCTAGAATAAATCCTGAGAGCGAGTAACAGTCGCTAAAATTATATAATTGATTAACGGCAGTCAATGTATTTGCATTGGCTGCCTTTTTTATGGAGGTCACTGATATAGTTTAACTATTGTTTGAGTTAATTTTGTGACAACTATAATCAATTGTAAAAATGTGTAAATGTTGTCCATTAGCTATTTTTAATTGTTGTACTATAGTTTAGAATGATCGTTCATTCTAAACTAAAAGGTATTTAACATGCAGCGTTCCCGCATCGCTTTTTTTGTATTTTCAGCCCTCGTTGGTTCTGTTGCTTTAAGTGGATGTGATCAGGTAGCTGAGCAACCTAAGGCTTCTGCTCCTGCAGCAACACCCGTTGGTGTTGTCACATTAAACAGCCAAGCAATTACACTTAAAAAAGAATTACCTGGTCGTGTAAGTGCGTTTCAAATTGCTGAAATTCGTCCTCAGGTAAGTGGAATTGTGCAATCACGCTTATTTGAAGAGGGGACTCAGGTTGAGAAAGGCCAAGCACTTTACCAAATTAATCCCGATATTTTTGAAGCCGAATTAGCAGCCAGCAAAGCGGCGGTTGCTCGCGCTGAAGCCAGTATAGCCAGTAGTAAATCTAAAGCGTCGCGTTATAAAGAATTATTAGCAATTAAAGCTGTAAGCCAGCAAGATTTTGACGAAGCCGATGCAGCTTCTAAGCAAGCCTCTGCAGAATTATTAACGGCACAAGCGCAATTAAAAAGCGCGCAAATCAACCTTGATTATAGCCATGTTTCTTCGCCAATTAGCGGCCAAATCAGTAAATCAAGCGTTACTGTAGGCGCATTAGTTAGCGCAGGTCAAACAAGTGCGCTGGCAACAGTTACACAGCTTGATCCTATTTATGTAGATTTAACGCAATCAAGTAATGAGTTAACTAAACTCAAAAGAGCGCTGGCATCAGGTGCTTTAGGTGTCGACTCTACAACACAAACCGATGTAGAACTAATAATGGAAGATGGCTCAGTATATCCTCATAAAGGTACATTACAGTTCTCTGAAGTGACGGTTGATCCAAGTACTGGGTCAGTGACTTTACGTGCTAAATTTCCAAACCCTGAAAAGCTATTACTACCAGGTATGTATGTGCGTGCTGAGGTGGTTGAAGGTGTTAAGTCAGATGCAATATTAGCTCCTCAACGTGGTGTGAGCCGTAATACCAAAGGTGAACCTACAGCTATGGTTGTTAGCAAAAACAACACCGTTGAAAGCCGTGTATTAAAAGTAGAGCGTACTTTAGGCGCTAATTGGTTGGTGAGCGAAGGCTTAGCCGATGGCGACCAATTGATTGTGGAAGGGCTACAAAAGATTCGCCCAGGAGCACCAGTTACGGCAACCGCTGCTCAGTCTTCTGCAAATAACAGCCAATAACGGAGAGTTTTATGTCACGATTTTTTATCGATAGGCCTATTTTTGCTTGGGTATTGGCAATTGTTGTTATGCTTGCGGGTATTATTGCCGTTAAAAGCCTACCCGTTGCCCAATATCCGTCTATTGCGCCACCAGCGATTACCATTACGGCTAACTACCCTGGTGCATCTGCACGTACCTTAGAAGACTCGGTGACTCAGGTTATTGAGCAAAAAATGAAAGGCTTAGATGGCTTGTTATATATGTCATCAACCTCACAGTCGAGCGGGTCAGCAACACTGACGCTAACATTTGATGCCGAGACCGATCCAGACATTGCCCAAGTTCAAGTGCAAAATAAATTAGCGACCGCTACGCCATTATTGCCAGAAGAAGTACAGCGCCAAGGTGTGGTAGTGGCCAAATCATCATCAAGCTTTTTACTGGTTGTTGGTTTTGTGTCGCAAGATGGCAGTATGACTAATATTGATATTGGAGACTATGTATCGTCGAACGTGCAAGACATTGTGTCGCGTGTAGACGGTGTGGGTGAAGTGGAGTTATTTGGCTCTCAATATGCAATGCGTATTTGGCTCGATCCGGCTAAATTACAAAACTATAAGCTAACCCCAAGCGATGTATCAGCAGCAATTAAAGCACAAAATGCACAGGTGTCAGCAGGTCAACTCGGTGGTATGCCGTCACTTGCTGGGCAGCAGCTTAATGCGACTGTAACTGCACAAAGTCGATTACAAACACCAGAGCAATTTAGAGATATTTTAGTAAAAACCAACAGCGATGGCTCGGCTGTTCGCCTGCAAGATGTTGCCGAAGTTGAACTGGGCGGTGAAAGCTACGGTGTGGTTGCTCGTTTTAATGGTAAACCAGCATCGGGACTCGGTGTAAAGTTAGCCAGTGGCGCTAATGCACTTGATACCGCGCAAGGAGTAAAGGATGCACTTGAAGAGCTTAAGCCTTTCTTCCCACAAGGGCTTGAAGCGGTTGTGCCTTATGACACGACTCCCTTTGTTGCACTTTCAATTGAAAAAGTAGTACATACTTTAATAGAAGCCGTAGTACTAGTGTTTGTTGTTATGTACTTATTTTTACAAAACTTTAGAGCAACTATTATCCCTACTATAGCCGTTCCTGTGGTACTGCTAGGTACGTTTGGCGTTCTATTTACCTTTGGGTATTCAATTAATACGCTCACTATGTTTGCGATGGTATTGGCCATAGGTTTGCTGGTAGATGATGCGATAGTGGTAGTTGAAAACGTAGAACGTTTAATGACTGAAGAAAAACTCTCTGCAGTCGAAGCAACTCGAAAGTCTATGGATGAAATTAAGGGCGCGCTTGTGGGTATTGCCATGGTGCTGTCGGCGGTATTTATCCCTATGGCATTTTTCAGTGGCTCTACAGGGGTTATTTACCGTCAATTCTCTATAACGCTGGTAACAGCAATGGGGTTATCGGTATTAGTGGCGCTTATTTTAACACCTGCACTGTGTGCTACGTTATTAAAACCGAGTCATGTGCATACTGATGGTAGCTTTATAGGTCGTTTCTTCTCAGGCTTCAACCGTGGTTTTGATAAAACTAATAGAGGTGCACAAGGCTTTGTTGGGCGAATGATCAAGCACTCTAAACGTTATTTGCTTAGTTATGTTTTGATTGTCGGTGGTATGGTCACTATTTTTTCAAGCTTACCTACTGCTTTTTTACCGGACGAAGACCAAGGTATTTTGTTTAGCCAAGTAATGCTGCCAGCAGGTTCTACTACAGAGCAAACGCTTGAAGTGGTTAAAAAAGTAGAAAACCATTATTTAGAAGAACAATCTGAAGCTGTTGCCTCAATTTTCACGGTTACCGGTTTTAGTTTTGCAGGCTCAGGACAAAACTCAGCCATTGGTTTTGTGAGCTTAAAGCACTGGGATGAGCGCCAACGTGACGACTTATCAGTGGGAGCGGTTGCAGGAAAAGGCATGGGCTATTTTTCAACGATAAAAGAGGCGCTTGTGTTTGCATTCCCACCTCCGGCAATTATTGAACTTGGCACTGCCAACGGCTTTAATATGTTTTTACAAGACCGGGTTGGTTTAGGTCATGACGAGCTATTAAAGGCGCGTAATCAGTTATTGGGTATGGCTAGTCAAAGTCCAATACTGGCAGGTGTTCGTCCTAATGGCCAAGAAGATATGCCTGAATTACAACTGGATATTGATCTTGCAAAAGCAGAAGCCCTTGGTGTATCACAAGGTGATATTAACAGTACGCTTTCTACTGCTTGGGGTAGTAGTTATGTGAACGATTTTATCGACCGTGGCCGTGTTAAAAAGGTATATCTGCAAAGTAAGGCCGATGCGCGCATGGTGCCTGAGGATCTCAATAAATGGTATGTGCGAAATAAAAGCGGCGACATGGTGCCATTCTCAGCGTTTGCTAGTTCATATTGGTCATATGGCTCGCCTCGTTTAGAGCGCTATAACGGCTTTTCAGCTATGGAAATTCAAGGTAGTGCTGCGCCTGGTTACAGTACAGGTGAGGCTATGGATGAAATGGAGCGCTTAGTTAAGCAGTTACCTAATGGTATTTCCTCTGAATGGACTGGTATTTCATTCCAAGAACGTTCAAGTGGTGGTCAAGCGCCGCTTCTTTATGGTCTTTCACTATTATTTGTATTTTTGTGTTTAGCTGCACTTTATGAAAGTTGGTCTATCCCATTTGCAGTAATGATGATTGTACCTCTGGGTATATTGGGGGCTGTTATGGCTGCTTTCTTAGGTAACTTATCAAATGATATTTACCTTCAAGTTGGCTTATTAACCACCATAGGGCTTGCCTCTAAAAATGCGATATTAATTGTTGAATTTGCCACCCATAAAATGGATGAAGGCTTAAGTTTGGTAGATTCAGCCATTGCAGCTGTACGACTTCGTTTACGTCCTATTTTAATGACCTCAATGGCATTTATCTGTGGTGTTTTACCGCTTGCAATAGCCTCGAGTGCAGGCTCTGGTGCTCAAAACGCCTTAGGTATTTCAATTATAGGCGGAACACTTGCTGCTTCATCACTGGTGGTAATTTTTGTACCGTTGTTTTTTGTTTTAGTACGTAGACTGTTTTCAGGTAAAGCTAAAACCACCTCGCAGGAGGAAGTTTAATGAGTGTAAGAACAATTAGTTTTAGTGCTTTAACTTTAGCCATTTTATCTGGATGTCAGTTAGCTCCTCAGCAAGAAACACTTATTTTACCTGTCCCTGATGCGTATGCATCAGAGGCAGGCAAAGGACAAGTTTCGTCACTAAAATGGCAGCAGTTTTTTAATGATGAAAAGCTCAAAGCACTGATATCATTAAGCCTCGAGCACAATAAAGACCTGCAAATAGCAGCACTTAATGTGCAACGAGTGCGTGGTTTATATCAGATCGAAGATTCAGCGCTATATCCTTCGCTTGATTTCAATGCATCAGGCAGTCGTCAGCGCTTGCCAGCTGATTTATCAGCAAGTGATCAGCCTCAAATTAGCTCCCAATACAGTGCAACTGTGGGCATGACTGCTTATGAATTAGATTTATGGGGCAAAGTGCGTAATCAATCTGAGCAAGCATTACAAACGCTTTACTCTACGCAGCTTAGTGAATATAGCATGCAGGTATCGTTAATTTCTGAGCTGGCAAATGCGTGGCTTAATTATGCGACCGATCAGCAATTACTTGCTTTAGCTCAAGAGACATTGTCATCGCAGCAAGCGTCTTTATCTTTAACGCAAAAAAGTGTTGATTTAGGTGCGGCCTCTGAAATTACCCTAGAGCAATTAAAAAGTACCGTAGCTACTGCAAAGGTTGATATTGCAAAGTATAAGCGTTTATTAAAACGTGATAAAAATGCGCTTGATTTATTAGTAGGTAATCCGGTGGGGCAGGACTTACTACCGACTAAAGAGTTGAACTCATTACTTGATTTACCCGCTGTTCCTGTCGGCCTTCCGTCTGATTTACTAACACAGCGTCCTGATATAAAAGCGGCCGAGCACCAATTATTTGCTGCAAATGCCAATATAGGGATTGCTCGTGCAGCGTTTTACCCAAGTATTAGTTTAACAGCCAATGCAGGAACAGCATCACGTGATTTAAGTAATTTATTTGATGCAGGGTCAGGTACGTGGAGTTTTATGCCGTCGGTAAATTTGCCTATTTTTAATATGGGACGTAACCAAGCTAATTTAGATGTCGCTAATGCAGAGCAACAAGTTGCTGTAGCAACGTATCAGCAAAAAATTCAGCAAGCGTTTCGTGAAGTTGCAGACGTGCTTGCTGATAGAGAAGGTTACAACGCGCAATTAAGTGCACTTGAACAGCTACTACAAAGCCGAAAAATAACCTATGACTTGTCACAGGCGCGATACGATAAAGGGGTCGATAGCTTTTTACAAGTGCTTGATGCTCAGCGAACTTGGTATAGCGCAAAGCAACAACTGATCACCGGTCAACAAGCTTTGCTTGCAAGTCAAATTAATTTGTACAAAGCCGTTGGTGGTGGATGGGAAGTAACTACCGTTCAAAGTAATTAGCATGCATTAAACCGGTGAGTTATGGCTGGTTTATCTGTAGTAAAGTGATACCGTTTAACGTTTACCTCTTTATTATCAAGGGTAAACGTTAGACGTTTCGAGTCTAGTGACTCGATAATGGAGTTTCGAATGAATTCTAAAAATAAAAAACACCTTGATCCGGTGCAAGCACAAGCGCGTCGTGAACAGGTATTAACAGCGGCTGCTGATTGCTTTCATCGCAAAGGTTATCATGGCGCAGGTATGGCTGAAATAGCAAGAACAGCAGGTATGAGCGCAGGCCATATTTATAACTATTTTGATAGTAAAGAAGCAATAATCGAAAGTATTATTGAAAAAGATATGGAAGAAATGTTCTCCATATTTCAAGAGTTTGAAGATCAACCTGGTGATATTTTAACTGTGTTACTCGACGGCTTACATCATGGTGTACAGCGTCATATGGACACTGGGGCCTGCGTTATTGACCTAGATATGATGGCAGAGGCGAGTAGAAACAAAAAAGTTGCTTTACTACTACGCGAGGCTGACACGCAAGCACGTAACAGAATGCGGGATTTATTAGTGAGTGAAAGCAGTTTAATAAAATCACACTCAGAGCAAGAATTAGAGAGCCGTATTAATGTGATTTTTTCAGTGATGGCAGGATTGTTATTACGAAAAATGCTGTTTCCTGAGTTAACAGAAGAAACCGTGCTTATCGCACTACGTCCAGCAATGAAAACATTACTTATGCCATTTGATAAAAATTAGAATAAGAATGAGCAGAGGAAAATTAGGCTAACCTTTTTGTGGGTTAGCCTAAATGTTATTCATTAATAACGCTCTATTGACCATTGCAGAGCGATTAGAGCAACCAAGATTGAAGCTGAAGGCATTAACCACTTTTGATACCAATTATAGTTTCTTAGGTAAATAAGTATTGGTAAACTGAGACACAAAATACTCAGTTGACCCAATTCAACACCGAGGTTAAAAGCAATAATACTTAGCAGCTGGTAGTCTTCTGACAAGCCTAGTTCACCGAGGACACTTGCAAATCCCATCCCATGAAGTAATCCAAAACCAAAAGTAAGCCAGCCTAAACGTATTACGACGGGCCAAACATTATTAAGTGCTGCAAACAATACTGACACTGCAATTCCTAATTCTACCCAGCGACTATTTGGGGAGACAAGGTTCATTGCGGTAGCTGTAAGCGTAATAGAGTGTGCCAGTGTGAACGCGGTGACTATCCATGCAGTGTGTTTTATGATTTTTATTTTAGAGCTACTTCTTTGCCATGTTTTATCTCGTCTTACCAACACGCAAGTAAGTAACAATACAATTAAAAATAAAATATGGTCTATACCAATCCAAATATGTAACACGCCTTGGTAAACATATTGATTGAAGGTTTCTACGTAGCTTGTTTGTTCAAAATTAAATGCTTGTTTTTGGTTATGATAGTCAAATACACGCGACACACCGTTGATGTTAACGATAGATTTATGGCTAGCATCGCGGTTAAAAAAAGCTGAGTATGTAAGTAAGGTTGTAGTGTTATTATCGCAATAAAAGCGAATAGGAATTTGCAAATAAGGTTGATTAAAGTGAGTATCGAGCTTAAACGGGCCTTCATTATTTAAAAGGCAGGCTTTTAAGTCTTGGGTAAAACTTATGTTTTGTTCAACAAATTGAGTAAGTGAGCTACGTTTTGCTTTTATTTCGGCCCATGTAATTTGCCCATCGTTGTTTAAATCAAGTGCTACTGCATGTTCCAAGTCAGCGATACTGATTTGCCAGTGACCAATATATTGCGTTTTATCTATATTGTTATTTAACACGATATAACTGGTACTTAACTGGTGTGCAAAGCCATTGTTTGTAAAAGCGAACAAACATAAAGCGAAAAAACATAGATAAGTTGATCTCATAGCTTACCTCGTGGCATTGTTTGTGCATCTTTAAGTAACTGCTGATCCATACTCATCTTTGCTTGTTGCCAATTAATGTTTGCCCAGTACAATGCTTTGTCGGTGTTTGGCTGAATATTAATGTAATATTTAGCTAGTTCACTGGCGTGGAAAGTATCTTGGCGAATTTCGCGTAAAGAGACTCTTTCAGCCATCATTTTTTGCCATTTTTGCCCGTGTGTTTTTAGATCTTTTTCTGCAATAGCTAGCCTAAGCAACAGCGCATCCTCTAAATTAGTATTATCGTCAACCAATGTGCTTAGGCTGTTAATAATATGCTCAGAGTTATTAAGTCTAAGCTGAATATCAGCCCATAAAACAACAAGGCTCACAGGCATATTCGATAATTTTATATGATTAATATGAGAGAGTGCTTTTTTATAGTGACCCATTCGGTAACTCATTTCACTTAACACATGCTTGGTTGCAAGATTTGTTTCTTTGTTATCAACTATTTTTAATAGCGATTGATAGCTTTGTTGAACATTTTTGTGTTGGCTTTGTATATCAAGCACACAGGTACTTGCAGTGAGGGTACTTACTAAACCAATTAAAGATATACAGTGTTTTGTTGCTGCTTCAAAACGCCCTTGCGTCATAAAAATATTTGCTAGTAATAAATGGCTATTAACATGGTTAGGATCGTCATCTATTGCCTCTTTTGCAATATTTATGGCTTGCTCGAATAAATGTTCTTTTTGTAATATACGTGCATACAGATAGCTTACTTCTGAAGTGGGGTTTTCCTGATATAGCTTTACCAAATGTGTTTTAAGGGCCCCTTGTAACCGCTCAGATTGGCCTGAGAATTGACTGTTGTCGAGTAAGTTCTTTATCTCTTCAACAGAAAGAGATGCTTTTAATTTAATGTTACTAGTTGCAATAACTGCATCATCCTTTGGTACAAAAGGTGCGCCTTGTAGAGTGAGCGGCATTAAAAAGACAGCGATAAAAGTGAATGGCAAATATAAAGGTAAGTGCATTATTTTCTCCTAAAAGTTAGCCTTCCTTGGCTAGTCAGTTGATTGATTAATTTCCGTTTGCTGAAATCAGATCACCAACATCAGTATCTGTATTGGTAAATACTCTACCATTCACAGACAATGGCTCAGCCGTAGGCTGTTGATTTAAAGCATCCGTGGCAAACTGTGCAAATTCAACTTGCAACGCTTCAATAGTGATGCTCACAGTGGCGTTTACTTGTGAACTTATGCCATCGCTTACGCCAAACATAAAGCTGTCTGTACCTGTTGTCTCTTTATTAGGGGTGTAAGTAAAACTACCATCGCTATTTACTTCAACAACACCTAACGTAGGCTCACTTGATAGTGAGTAACTTAATGTGTCGCCATCTATATCAGTGGCTCTGAGCATATCAGAGATACTGACCTCTGTTTGAGTGGTGAGTATTACATCACTTGCTGAGGGCGCAGAGTTGGTTATAGTTGGTGATTTATTTTTGTCGTCATCGTTACTGCATGCTGCCATAATCAGGCTTACAGATAGTATACAGACATGACGTAAATTTAGATTATGCATTAGTTCACTCCTTATTTAGAGCCTGCAAGCGGCGTTGCAAGGTAAGGGAATGTGGCATTCATCATTGATGCATTAACAGGTGCGCCATCAGTAAATGGCACAGTGCCTACGTTTGCATCTTCTGGAGTACACAGCCCTAAATCAGTATCTGTACCTGCAACGGGGATAGGGTGGCACAAACGCCCCATTACAACTCGTAGCGCAATATCTACAACATCATCACCAGGGCGTCGTCCATTCGGGAAACCAGCTAAGTCGTCACCTGCAACGCCAAATGCTGATTGGTCGGCCTGCGCAGTCGCTGCAATAGCGGTATTTAGACGCAGCATTTCTGAAGGTGTTACCGTTGCTTGTTGGTTTACCCCTGCAAAGCCTGTCAAAAATGCAGTAATTAAATCTGTGCGTGGAAAATTAGTGGGCGCAAGAGTCTCTAGGCTAGCACCTAGTGTTGTATTAACCGCATCTTTAAATAAGATATTCAGAAGCTCGGGTAAAGAGGGGTGTGATACATAATCTAAAAATTGTCCATCGTCTTTAGGGTGAGATGTTGAGAATGTATCTTTATCTTTAATGCCAATTACAAGCTCATTGACTAGCGGGTTACCTAATCGAGAAACCTGAGTCAATGCCCCTCCATTAACCGCATTATTTGCAAATTTTGCATTAGGGTTAAGCACGCGAGCTTGAGGTAAACTAGCTGTTGTCCACGAACCAATGACTTGATTACCTTCGCCTACAATGCAGGCTTTTGGTACTTCAATAGCTATTGACGTAACATTTTTGTCTGCGAGATCATCATTATCGGCTGATTGGGTTATACCGCCTGGGAAACCTCCACCATCGGCTGCCCCTGGCGAGCTGTCACCTTCAACTGGAACATAATTAACTAAATCAAAAGTTTTACCTAAGTTAACTACAAATGGGTCTTTACGTTGACCGACAAAAACTCTCGCCATGCCTTCACAGTCGGGTATGGCAACTTGATAGACAAACTGATCAGCATAGGCTTGATATTCTGTCATCGATCCAAAGGTTTTATTACCTACATAATCAAGTGGTTTAGAGAACGAGCTAGAGTTTGTAGTGGTATTATTTAGGGTTGTGGTAGTGCCAGTTCGTTGTGGTCCGCTGATCATGGTCATACTGTAGGACTCGCTAAAGTTTACAGCAGCGTCATTACCTGCAGAGATGCCGCCAACATTTTTAAGAGGTACTGAAACGGTCCGCTGATTACCCTCTGGTCCTACAGTCAGTTGTACCCCTTGATTATCATTTGGCAGCATACTTTCAAAGTTAAACGCAAATGTAATATCTTCTATAGCGTCTCCATCATTGTCAATGTGGATGCTATAAGTAGCATCAGGGTCCATTGCAAAGTAATTTGGGCCACCATAAGCATCTTGTAAAGGAATGTAGTTTGCGATGAGGGTTACGTAATCGCCTCGGCCTTGCTCATAACTATTAAATATATAAAAATCGGTAGAGTCTAAAGTTGGGAAGCGGCTTATATTTGGTGCTTCTCTATGGCTAGATGCTTCACTTGGTGCACTTATAAATGTACTGCATACCATTACTGCAAGTATTGATGGAGTAAAAGCTTTCATGACTTTGTCCTTTAGTTTTGTTTGAAGTCATAGCTAATAACGGACAGGATAGTTAAGTGGATGCAAAAAAGTTAAAAGTATTTATTTTTTGTTACTTTTTATGCTGATCGCTTGAATTAAAGCGACCAGCATCAGTTTATAAAAGTACTAATTCTGTGGTGTATAGTACCTCAGTAGGTAAACCATTCGGTGAACCGCCAACGGGTTCTAAACTAACCGCTAATAATGTTATGTCGGTTGCTTTAAATAGTTTACTTTTGAGAATAGTTTTATCGCCATTTTTGGGTAATAAACCAAGGGAGACAGGGGTATCTTGCCCTTTAAGTATCATCCACAGTTCGTAGTCTCTATCTGTTCGCGCTATTAGTTGGTTACTCGCTTTAATAGAGAGCTCATGGTTACTTACATTTATAAACCACAACGGTTGCTCAGTTTGATTTTTTACTAAAGCTATTTGTTGTGTCTGCTTACTGTTGGTAGTAGCTTGAGTAACTAAAACAGCTAAAATAATACATGCGGCGGTCGCTAAAAATGACCATGCACGCCAAATAGAAGGTTTTATTATTAGCTGTGATTTTTCTAATTGTGGTTTATGTTCGATACGCCGCATTATCTCATGCCATGTGGCATCTGATGGTGTTTGTGGGCTAATAGCACTCGCTAGGTTATTAAGGTTTTGCTCCCATATATTGGTCGCTTCTCTCGCTTTATTTGAAACTAGCATGAGTCGCTGAAAACGTTTACGCGCCAAGCCGGTTAATGTGCCAAGTACATACTCTGCAGCAAGCGAGTTAAGTAATTCTGGTTTGTTATAGTTCATATTGTTAAACACCTTTGTAACTGTACTAAACCTCTGCGAATCCAGCTCTTAACTGTTCCTAATGGTGTGTCAATATGATTCACGAGTTCTCTATGGCTTAACCCTTTGTAGTAGGCAAGGTGGATAGCATGCTTTTGTTGTGGTTCTAGTTGTTCGATACAGTCGACTAATTTAGTGTTTTCATCATAATTGACATCAACGATGTGAGTATCTTGTTGATCCTCAGCTAAGGGTTCTTCCTTACGGACTTTATAATACCTGAGTAGATCAAGGCTTCTGTAGCGAATAATACTAATCATCCAGCTTATTACAGTTCCTTTGGAGGCGTTATACTCAGACGCATTATGCCAAACTTTAATAAACGCATCTTGTAGTGCTTCTTCAGCATGAGCTCTGTTAGACAACATATTAAAACTAATTGCAAAGAGTTTGCCGCTCGTTTTCTGATATAAACGTGAAAAAGCATGTTTGTCTCCTTGTGCTGTTGCACACAGCAAAGAAAGTAATTCGTTATTTTCCATAATTATCCTATTTTTTATTATTAGTATTAGAACGAGTAAACACGATATTTAGATGCAAAAAGTTGAAAATTAAAATTTATCAAAATTTTTTATATAGATAGCAATCAAAGAGCATAGTATGCTTTTATCATACTGTGAATAATTTATTCGATGAGATGTAAAAACTGCATACCATGTTAATCTTTCTTATGTTGATTTAACTTAGAACTACCGATGCAGAGCAGGTAGCTAGCTAAGTTACTACCTAAGTTTACTAATGGCATAATGATTGCTGGATATGATGATCATTTAAAAGTGTAACACCAATAAAAAGGAAAAATTATGTGGGCTGCAGTAAGTTATCTTGTAACAGCATTGGTATTTATAGTATTGGGATTAACGGTTAACTCCATTTACTTTGCAGTTGCGTTTTTTTGGACCGCACTTTCGCTACTATTAGTCAGCGGCGCTTATTTTTTCAACGCAGGGAAAGTATTTAGAAAACGCGAAAATGGCGTTATCCCTTTTTACATTCGCTGGGCCTTTGTGCCTTTTTTATTAGGTGCGCAAATTTATAATGCGTGGTCACGTAAGCGTGACAAAGTACCGCCCATTCAGCAAATAAACGATAATCTATTTTTAGCATGTCGTTTGTTCCCCTCAGATATAGACACATTGAAAGAAAATGGCATTACCGCTATTTTGGACGTTACCTGTGAATTTGATGGCCTTGAATGGACATCTACCCAAGAAAATATCGATTATTTGAATATTCCTGTTCTTGATCACAGTGTGCCTACACACTCACAGTTAAACCAAGCCATTAACTGGATCCATCATCATATTAAAAAAGACCGTCGTGTTGTGGTGCATTGTGCGTTAGGGCGTGGACGCTCGGTGTTTGTTATGGCAGCGTATTTATTGAGTCAAAATAAAGACGCGGATGTGCATGATATTCTTGCACAAATAAAAGAAACACGTGAAACTGCCAACCTTAATAAACGCCAATTACGCCATTTAGTTAAGCGCCACCGTAAGGGGGAGCTACTGATAAAAAACAAAGCGTACTTAATTGCTAACCCGGTATCAGGTACTAAGTTGTGGTCTGAAAAAGAGCATTTAATTATTGCGCGTTTATCTGCGTATTACGATTTAACCATTTTAAAAACTACGCCAGAACAAAATGGCATTACATTGGCTAAACAGGCTATAGAGAACCACCCCGATATTATTATTGCTTGTGGTGGCGATGGAACTGTAACTGAGGTTGCCAGTGTGTTGGTGGGTACGTCTTGTCGATTAGGAATAATACCACTGGGCACAGCAAATGCGCTCGCTCATGTATTAATGGGGATAAAATCTAAATTTATTCCTGTTGAGCAAGCATGTGATTTAATCATTGATGGTCAAGCTAACCTTATTGATACCGCGTATTGTAATGATGAGCTGATGCTATTATTAATTGGTATTGGCTTTGAGCATGCAATGATTGAAAAAGCGGATCGAGAGTCTAAAAATAAATCAGGTCAACTTGCTTATTTAAATGGTTTTTTACACTCATTTGGCGAAAATAAAGCGCAACAGCTGATAGTTAAATTAGATGATAATGAGCCTGAGACTATTAATACAAATAGTTTTATTGTGGCAAATGCTGCGCCATTTACTACGTTATTAGCACAAGGGGGCGGGCAACCCGATCACCGCGATGGGTTATTGGATGTAAATTGGTTAACGCCAAACAAAGATAATGAAACCACGGTATTAAGTATTGCTGAGCTGATGTTTAGCAGTATTACGCAAACGCATCTTGCTATTAACTCGCATTACACCAATGCAAAACGTGTAGAAATAAGCGCAGATGAAACGCTAAATTACGTGATTGATGGCGAGGTTAAATCTGCAGATAAAGTGGTGGTGAGCATTAACCCTGCGTCGTTAAATGTAATATGCCAAGAGCAAACACCTGATTAGAAAGGCGTATGTATTACGCCATTGTTATTTTATGAGCCTTTTATTTTTTAATAGAAGGCCATACAAAACCTGATGTATCAGGTTGTGAGAATTCTGACTGCTTAGTCGGTTTATTTCTAGGCTTACGTAACGGCTTGTTATTAATGGTATGGATATAAAGCGCTTCTACTTTATCTCTTGCCCAAGGCGTTTTACGTAAAAATTTTAAGCTTGATTTTATACTTGGCGAATCTGTAAAACATTTGATATTTACTTGCTCGCCCATTGCTTTGAAGCCTAAACGTTGTTCTAGTTCAACAAGAATTTGCTCTAAAGTTACCCCATGAAGCGGGTTTTTTGGTTGATTATTCATAGTCACACTGCTTTTTTAAACTGCATGTATTGTAACGTATCCCACCGCATCTTAATAGTTTGGAGATGGCTGGCAAATCCCAGATTGTTAATCTTGATTAATTTACAGTAATAGTAGAGGGCTTCTTAGGATAAATAAGGTTACCTTGTTTATCGAGTTTTAGCCAAATTAACTGACTGTTGTTATGTTGGGGGTATTTAGCAGCACAAATAAGCGTAACAGAATGAACTTGCAGTATGGCACCTTCGCTATAGCGTTTATTATCATACCAGCACTCAGTGTTAGTGTTTATAAGCTGGGTAGCATCAACAATAGGAAGCGTTTTTGTTGTGTTAGCGTAGCTTAAAGCTGAAAAAAACAAGCATAAAACAGCAATAATAAAAGTAAAATAATAACGCATGAATAACCTCAAGGTGTTTAAAATAACTACACTTAGCAAAAAAACATGCTAGGGTAAGTAAGACAACTTTAGTAAAACACAGAACAATAAAAAGGTGAACACATATGCTATTTAATCAAACGATGATTGACGAATTTACACTACTTGCCAAATTCCCACGCGAAAGCAAAATGCAGGGGATTAAACTCCATTCAGATGCTGAACCCGCTTTACTGAGTGCAGCACAACGTTTGTTTGATAAAGGCGTTATTGATAGCCCAGATGGCGGTTATTTAACTGATCTGGGCTTAGACTTAATTGAGCACGTCACTGTAATACACAGTGCGTTAAAAAGTTAGTTTGCGTCGGGTTGATTTTCTGGGGCTGCATCAATAAAGGCGGCCAATTCATTACAACGCTGACAAACGGCTGCTATTTTAGGGTAGGCAGCCATATCTACTTTAAAGCGAATGGCATTAAATACCTGTGGCACTAAACATACATCAGCTAAGCTTGGCGAGTCGCCTGCGCAAAATGTATTTTTGCTATCGAGCATTTGTTCTATTTTTTCAAAACCAACTTCAACCCAGTGTCGGTACCACTTATTTTTTGCTTCATCATCAACATTAAGTTCACTACTTAAATATTTAAGCACTCGCAAATTATCAATAGGATGGATATCACAGGCAATTGCATAACTTAAATTGCGAATGTGTGCTTTTTGCCAAGCATTACCTTGCAGTAATGGTGTTTCAGGGTATTGCTCTTCAAGGTACTCTAAAATTGCTAGAGATTGACCTAATACGCCGTCTTCTGTTTCTAAAGCCGGTAACAGCCCTTGAGGGTTTTTCTGTAAATAATCTTCGCTTTGCTGCTCTGATTTTAATAAGTTAACAGGTACCAATTGATGATCAATATTTTTTAGATTTAATGCGATTCGCACACGATACGCTGCAGATGAGCGAAAATAAGTATAAAGCTTCATAATCTGATTATCCTTGATTGCCATTAAAGTGTTTTTTGATTGTGCGCCAGCAATCAGTGTAATTAGCTTGGCGCTCTTTACCTTCTAATGCGTATTTAGTCGGCGATATTACATAACGTGACTCAAACATAAACGCCAACGTATTATCGTAGCGTTGTGGCTCTAAATCGGCGTTTGACGCTTTTTCAAATACGTCTGCTTCAGGACCATGCGGCGACATACAGTTATGTAAGCTCATGCCACCTGGCACAAAGCCATGCTCTTTTGCATCATATACCCCTTCTATTAAGCCCATAAACTCACTCATAATATTACGGTGATAGTAAGGCGGGCGGAAAGTGTTTTCAGCCACCATCCAACGCGGTGGGAAAATAGCAAAATCGATATTTGCAACGCCTTCAGTACCCGATGGTGAAGTGAGTACGGTAAAAATTGAAGGATCAGGGTGATCAAAGCTAACGGTATTCATGACATTAAAGCGAGCTAAGTCGTATTTATAAGGCGCACTATTGCCTGTCCAAGCAACAACATCCAGAGGAGAATGACCAATATCACAACGAAACATATTGCCATTAAATTTAGCAATCAGTTCAAAATCACCCTCAATATCTTCAAAAGCCGCTACTGGATAGTGAAAGTCACGATCATTCGCATAACCGTTGGCACCCACAGGGCCGCGCTCAGCAAGGACATAGGCATGGCCGTAGTTTTCACAAATATAGCCACGGGCAGTGTCGGTTAGTAACA
The DNA here is from genome assembly GCF_048401115.1 of Pseudoalteromonas sp. US3C1013. Classification (GTDB taxonomy): domain Bacteria; phylum Pseudomonadota; class Gammaproteobacteria; order Enterobacterales; family Alteromonadaceae; genus Pseudoalteromonas; species Pseudoalteromonas undina. Next base: position 510,777 of record NZ_CP183076.1, read on the forward strand.
TTACTTGAAATTTAATACCACGCGGAATAACGGCAATTTCGCCGGCTTTAATAGTTAAATGCCCAAGTTCTGTTTTAAGTAGTAGTTCACCTTGTTGCGGTACAAATAACATTTCGCCATCGGCATTATAAAAAAAGCGCTTGTCCATGGATTTATTGGCGACATACACATGTATACCAATACCGGCTTGCCCATTCGCGCTGCCATTGGCAGCCATAGTGATTAAGCCATCGATAAAGTCAGTGGGTTCTGCTGGTATATCAATGGGATCCCAACGCAGCATGGTTGGTGGAGTCGGTACTTCGGTAATGGGAGCGGTTCTAATTAAGCCATTGTCTATGGCTGTATAATCGCCTTGCACAACCGATGGGCGAATACGATACATCCAAGTGCGGCGGTTATCGGCGCGAGGAGCGGTAAATGCAGTGGTACTGAATTGCTCTGCGTATAAATCATATTTTACTTTTTGCGGACTAAATTGCCCAATTGGTAATGCACCAGGCAGCGCTTCGGTTTCAAATTCATTGCCAAAGCCGGTCATGTAGTTTAATTGTGTCGCCATTACTGACTCCTGTAAAAATGGGGGAGTGTTATATTTTTGTTATTTACGCTAAGATACTCTCAAGTGAGACTAATATCAAATACACTGATTATGACCGTTGTAAATAAAAGTGAACAGATAAAAGTCGTGTGTAAATAAATAAGTGATTCAATATGAAAATAGATTTAACGACATTTTTACCCTATCAATTAACACACTTAGCAACACAGGTAAGTAATGATTTTTCGAGTATTTATAAAAAAGAGTTTGATTTAACTATTCCTCAGTGGCGAATAATGGCTAATTTAGCGCAATCAGGCCAAAGCACAGCTAAGCAATTATGCATTCAAGCAGATATGGATAAGTCGACAGTATCAAGGGCAGTAAAAACGCTAATTGATGAAGGGCTTATTTATAGCGAGTTAAATAAGTATGATAAGCGCGCTGCATTTTTAATGTTAACTGATAAGGGCATGGCTTTGTATGAAAAAATAACGCCACAGGCATTGCAGTGGGAGCGTGCATTATTAAGCTGCTTGTCGGATGATGAACAAAGCCAGTTAATCGCTATTTTTGAAAAATTAAAAAATAAATTACAGGCATAAAAAAGCCCACAAAGTGGGCTTTTAAATAGACTAATTTAATTAATCAAATTAGAACGTGTAACGAACACCTACACGCATTTCCCATAAAGAGGCATCGCGTTGAACAGATTGCTCAGCACTACGTGCACTGAAGTCTGAGTAAACGTATTGACCTTGATCATTCGTTTTAACTTTAAGCATTCTATTACCTACGAATGAGCCTTTTCTTAATACACCCCAGTCATCGTTTAACATATTAGTTAAGTTATCGATTACGAAGAATGCTTCACCTTTATGGCCGTCCATAAAGCCTGGTAACTCTTGAGTAATTTTAAAGTTAAATTTAACGAACCAATCAGAGTTCTGTTGGTTACGACCTGCGATTTCACCACGCTTAAGACCTTCAGATGCGATAAAGTCGTTAAACTCGTTGATTTCATCAGCACTCATGTCGTAGATCACATTAGGATCGTTCTCAAGCGGTACATATAGCAATTGACGCGAGCGATTAGAGTTTGCGTCACCAAATGCACTATCGCTTCCGTTAAATGTGAAGCTATAAGGTAAACCTTTGTATGCTTCACCAAATAGGTTGAAGCGAGTGTTATAACCATCAAAGAACTCGTGCTTATAACCTAGGTTTAATGTAAAGCGATGTGGGATTTCGTAATCAGAAGATGCTACGCCAGGGTTACCCGGGTTTGATGTTGCTAGGTTACCGTAGTTTGAGCTGGCTACAGAACTAGTCATTGGGTTTACATCATCAGCATCAGTGTAAGCGTAAGAGAACTGCATACTTACGCCGTTATCGAATGCTTTGCTTACTGCTGCTGAAATAATTGATGATGAACCGCTATCACCGTTAACATTAGTCAATAATAGCTCGCCATCACGACCTTCAATTGATTCATACAATGGACGACCGTCAAAACTTACTTCACCAGTAGGGCGAAGTGCGATATCTCGTAATGTAGCTGCATCGCGCTTATCAGTGTAAAGGTAATCTAGAGCAATTACATAATCGTTTTCAGTAGTGTAGGTTGCACCAATCGAATATTTCCATTCTGATGGAATTTCAAAGTTAGGATCTACTGCATTTGTTGTAGCATCACCTGAACCAATTTCAGTATTCGCTACTTTATCAAACATATCTTGTGGAACGTCATAACCTGGCGTACCACCGTTTACATTCGGTGTATCAAATAAATCTACAAATGTTTTAGCATCGTCACCAGTACCTACTACGTAAGAGTTACTGATATCGCCAATTCTAGCTCCGATATTTGTGATGCCATCATTTGAATATGAGTTAGACAACCATACATTTGGGTTACCGCCTGAGAACAAGCCAACACCTGCACGCACTTCTAGTGCATCGGTTGCATACCACTCAAAACCTACACGTGGTTGAATTAAATCAATACCGTCAAACGTTGACTGGTTACTAAAACCGTAGCGATCAGTATAGTTTTGGTTTAATGCTGGTTTGTCATCGCTTGAATAACTATCATAACGAAGACCAAATGTTAATGATGCATCGATATCTGAAAAGCTGTATTCATCTTGTACATAGAATGTATTTTGTGAGTAAGCGAAGTTAGCAGCTGCATCTGTTGGATCATTTGTGCCTGCTGCATTATTGTAATACACAGCACTTGCTATACCTTCCTTGTAATCATCGATAGATGCAAAACGCCACTCACCCTCAGTATGCTGTACGAATTGGTTAAATACTTCTAACTTTTCATACTCAAAACCAGCAGTAATCGTGTGTTGATCAAGGTAGTAAGTACCTGAGAACTTAGCTGTTGTGGTGTCGTAGTTTAAATCATTTGATTGACGAGAGTCATCAGGACCTACGTAAACAGTGGCAGCTTTAGTATTGATTTGGAACTCACCAAAGCTGCTTGCCGCGTCTAAAGATTGAACACGAGCGTCAAGCTCTGATTTACCTAAGCGAACTTCAGTTGAGAAATCATCATTCCAATCAGAGTAAAGTGATGCAACAATTGAAGTAAACTCAGCACCTTGCTCATAAAAGTGGCTGTCAAATGCAAGCTCATCACCATCAGCATCAGATTGCGATAAAGTAAAGCCATCATTGTAGTTATAAATTAGGTTAGCACGGTGATCATCGTTGATGTTCCAATCTAATTTTACTAAGATTTTTTCATCTTCTACTGGTGAGCTTGCTGGTGTAGCACCGGCTTCGTAACCGTAAACATCACGTGTAATCTGTCTAATTTCATCAATTTCTGCAGAAGACACTAAAGATGAATAGTTAAACTGTTTAACACCTTCAAGTTTTTCGTAAGAGGTGAATAAGAAAAGCGTATCATTGATTAGTGGTAAGCCAACGTTGAAACCATAACGCTTTTCACTGAAGTCACCGTTATCAACGTCATTACCTTCAATCTTATCGCCTTTCATTGAATCGTTAGTGTAATCGTAGAATACACCACCGTGAATGTCGTTGCCGCCAGATTTGGTAACTGCATTGATGTTACATGATGTAAAACCACCATATTGAACATCAAATGGTGCTAATTCTACTGCTACTTGCTCGATTGAATCAAAAGAGAATGGAGCGCGAATTGTAGGGTAACCGTTTGAGCTTAAGCCAAAGTTATCGTTCATGCGAACGCCATCAAGGGTTAAGCTGTTAAAGCGTGGGTTACCACCACCACAGTTGATTGAACCACGGCTATCATCGATAGCAACACGAGGGTCAATACGAATAATATCTTTTAAATCACGGTTAATAGCTGGTTGATTTTCAAGATCGCTTAACGTAAATGTTGAAGCAGGACCCGTACCACCAGACATAGTGCTGATAGGGCGACCTGTAACAACAATTTGCTCAATATCTGAGATATTTTCAAGTGAAGTATTAACAGGGTAGTCGCTACCAATGTTCAAAATAATATTATTGAACTCTTGGTCAGCGTAGATGTCTGAGTCTACGATTACTTTGTAAGGGCCGCCAACACGAAGACCTTTAGCAGTAAAGTAACCAGCGTCATTTACTTGCGTTGTTTTAACAGAGCCAGAAGGCACATGTAAAATTGTTACTTTAGTGCCGGCAGCAGGGTTACCGTTAGGGCCCATAATCTGCCCTTTAATTGCAGAAGTTGTTTCGTTTGCAATTGCAGCACCACTCACACCAACACATGCTGCTATAGCAAGTGATAGAGCTGTTTTGCGAAGTTGAATTTTCATTTTATTTTCCCGTGTAGTTAAATAAACTTTTAATAGCTTTTTTATTTTAATTTTGGACTAAGCGACCGCAAAATACACTTAATCCAAAATACTTACATAGTGTACCTTATTTGTTTGTTACAAATAAAATACAACTGTAATTTTTTTATTATAAAACACTTTATTTTTGAAATTTAGCATTTTATCTATGTTTCAATATTTTACCGTGCAGATAGTAAGTAGTTTTTATGACAAACAGATGAAAAGTTATTTTTTCCATAAAAAAAGCCATTACATGCATGTAATGGCTTTTTTAATTTTATGAGCTTTTGATGTGCAAGTTATAGGTTAAAACTTATAGCTAACACCGATTTTAGCTTGCCAAGCTGATGAGCTAGTTTGATATTGGCTATAGTTACGAACATCAGCGCCATTAAATCTGCTATCAATTATATAACGACCTTGATCGTCTAAGCCGCCAAAGTCGTAAACTGCTTGGTCAGAGAAACCTAAGCGCTTTTCTACGCCCCAGTCACTGTTTAATAAGTTGGCAAAGTTATCAATCATAAAGTAAACCTCACCGCTATGACCTTTTGCAAAACCTGGGATCTCTTGTTTAACGCTAATATCCATAGTGGTAACCCATGGTTGCGTGCCTGAGTTACGGTCTAAGATTTGACCTCGCTCAGAAATACCCGCTCTATTAAGTAGTGTCTCAAGTTCACTCCATGATAGCCCTGATTCATCCCAGTTTACGTTTGCATCATCTGCACCAGTTGGAATATACGCTAAATAAGCTGAGCTTGAATAAAAGTCACGCGTATCACCTAAGTCACTATCTTGATACATACCCATAGTATAGCTAAATGGACGACCAGAGCGACGTTCAAAATACACATTAAATCTTGTGGCATAGCCACTGAAGAACTCAGTGTTATACGCTAAATTAACTTTAAAGCTATGCTCTACTTCATATGCACCACGGGCAGCAAAGTCTTCATTTCGGCTCTTTGTTATATTGTACTGATAGTTGCTTTGTGCACGTGACGAAGAACCTGAAGACGCTTCTGTTACATCTTGATGTGCATAGCTTGCTGAAATATAAAGGCCATTTTCCCACTCTTTAGCTAATGCTGTTGTAATAATAACAGAGCGACCGTCTTCTGCTGAATTAGTCATTGCTATATCAAAGTTATCAGCTAAATCACCGCTGTAAATGCTTTCATAGATGATACGCTCGCCGTCGGCCGCTACACCCACAGGTTTAATGGCGGTGTTATGCCACACAGCTTCGTTTTCTTTTTTGTGATAAGCAATTTCTGCTTGCCATTTAAAGCCTTCACCTAATAACTCAGAATCAAAGTCGTACTCAAAACCAAGTTGTGCACGGATGCTTGACGGTAGTTCAAAATTTGGGTCAACATAGTTTGTGCTACCTGCACCTTGAACTAAAGAGCCTTTTATGGCATCTGGTACTTGAGTGATATCAGCTTGATTATTAGCATAGTAATCGTCAATAACGCTCTGTGGTGCATCTACAAAAGTAATGCCATCGTTTTGGAATGAGTTATTGTACCAAACGTTAGGGATACCACCTTGGAAACGACCTACACCACCGTTAACTGTTAATGCTTCTGTAGCGTAATACTTAAAGCCAATACGCGGTAGAATAATATCTAACCCATCGAGGTTTTCTTGATTGCTAAAGCCATAGGTGTTTAAAAAGTTTTCGTTGAGTGTTGGTTTATCATCAGAAGATAAACGCTCATAACGAACACCTGCTGTTACTTCTAAATCATCACCAACATAAAAAGTATCTTCAATGTAAAGTGCTAATTGATTACGGGTTGCGTCGTAAGCGGTGTCATTAGGGTTATTTGTAAAGGCATTGCTGTAGCTAAAATCGTACTTTCCTTTGTAGTTACCTACTTCACGATTTTCGAAACCATTAAAGTTATCAAATTCCCATGAACCGAGTGAGTTAGCTGCAAAAAGGTTGTATAAGTTTAACGACTCATATTGCATACCAAAGTTAATTTCATGCTCGTCCATTAAATAAGTGGCATCAAGAGAAAGTGTTAAATTTTCTGTTGCTGAGCTATTTGCATGGCGAAACTCATCGGTACCAAAGTTATAAGAAGGTCCGCGGAAGTATTCTTCAACTTTAACGCTACCAATATCAGAATTTGTTAAACTTCTCGATGATACATCTTTGTATGCAATACCGATTTCAGTTGAAAAGTCTTCGTTCCAATCTGAATATAGCTTGGTAGCAAAGTTATTAAACTTGGTTGCGTAGGTATAACGACTTGATGCAAACTGAACTGATGTGCCACCAGTACCAAAGTTTGTTTCATCTTTGTCATCTTGCCACTGATAGGTAAAATCTAAGCGATGATCATCAGCAATGTTCCAGCTTAATTTTACAAGTAATGTTTCGTTGGTGTCTTTAGGGTCGCCTCCAAGAGAGTCTGTTAAGCCGTATTCGTTATTTAGAATATTAAGGAAACGGTTATAGCTTTCTTCACTCACATCGTATTCGTTGGTTGCGCCTGAACCTTCAAAACCATAATCTAAATCTAGTTCGCTTGACCATTTATTGTAGTTAACAAAGTAAAATAAGGTATCGTCTATAAGTGGGCCGCCAACATTAAAACCGTAGCGTTTTTCAGTTTGGTTAGGTTCTACTTGTTCAACAATGTATGTGCGGTGACCATCGTCATCTAAAACAGGGCGGTTATCAGCAAACACTTGAGATATGCTGTCTACATCGCCAGCAATATCTGGTGTTGATGTTTCGTAAAAACCAGAAAACTTAAGTTCGTTAGTACCTGACTTAGTTACCGCGTTAATAGTACCACCACCAAAGTTGCCTTTAGAGGCTGAAAATGGAGAAACATCAACAGAGATCTGCTCAATCGCATCAAGGGCTACAGGGGGCTGCGAAGTAGGGTAGCCGCCGTAACTTAAACCAAAGTCGTCATTTTGGCCAATACCATCTACAGTTAAACCATTTGTACGTGGGTTGCTACCGGCAAAGGTTAGCTCGCCGCTACCATTAATACTAGCAAGTGGGTTTAAACGTGCGATGTCTTTAATGTCACGATTAAAGCTAGGCATGTTGTTGATGGTATCTTCACCAAACGTGCTGCTAGAACCACCCGATTGTTGGACAATTTTATAACCAGACACTTCAATTTTTTCAATATTGAGTGGTGCTAATTGCGACGTTAATCGGTAAGTTTCGCCAAGGTTTAAAAAGATGTTTTCAACGGTGGTATCGTTAAACGTATCAGAGTCGATGATCACTGTATATGGTCCACCAACACGTAAACCATTGGCTATAAAAGTACCACTTTCATTGGTGGTTAGCTCACTGATTGTGCCGGTAGGCTGATGAACGACCTTAATTTTAACGTTTGCAGCGCTCGCACCTGAAGGTGTGGTTATTTTACCACGCATTGCAGACGAGGTGTCAGCAGCCATAGCGCTTGTTGAAACTCCTAGAGCAAGAATTACTGCTCCAGTTAATTTCGAAAGGCGAAGCTTAGTCATAATGTTGATTTCCCATTTAGATGATTTAAGTTAGAAACTGAATTTATTTTTTGATTTGCTGTGTTAAAGCCATTTTTGATTTCTTGTTAGTAGGATCAAATAATGTATTTAACAATCCAGCTAAGCGAATACCAGCTTGTTGCAAGCGGGTTTTCACAATAGGGGTGTTAGTGAAAATATAGTCGTAGCTAATATTCTCATCTGTTGATTTGTATATTTGTAAAGCAAGGTTATGTGACTCTTCAAGCCAACTTGTTGGCGTACTGTGTAAATACTCGCTAATTAGTTCGCTGTTGTTGGTATTTATAAATTGAGCATATTCAGTAAAAGATAAATTTTCATTTTCTACTAGCTTAGTATCCCACAAGCTATGAAGATTGGTTTGTTGGTTGAAGAAAGAAACCTTAATGCGATTACCGCCTCTATCTTCAGCCCTACCTGCATGAAATGGTTGATGGCTGTCGCCGACTAAGTGCACTAAAAAACGTAAACTAAACTGCTTGGCTGCAAGGCTTGCTTTGTCATCCTTCAATACTTTAATTGAATAGTGAATGCCTTCTAATATGTTTTTTACTGATTCTTTATGTTCAGTGTGTTCGTGGTTAAAGCTGAATTTTGCATCGTCATCTGCGTTAATATAGTGCCAGCGTGATGATTTTTTTTGCCAAAAATCACCTGGTGCAGAGCGCATTTCATCTGGCCATGTTGAAACCTGTGCTAAAGATTCACCATTAAGATAAGGAATAAGTGCAGCTTTAGTGTTTTCGCTTATGTGCGACTCTGCAATTTTCCCAACGACGCGGTGGCCATTTTGCCCCCAAGCATTACAGTCTGTGCTTGCAAATATTGCACTAATTAATAGTGTTAATGAAAGCGAATATTTTACATTTATCTGCATCGAGGCATCCTAGTAAGTGTGATATCTAATTTGTAAAAGCTTATAAGGTCAATTGTCCTCATTTTTCATCATGATAGAAAGGACTCAATAAAATTCATACTTTCCTATTTAATGCTCTTTAAAATCAATATCTTGAGTTTGATGGGTAAAATTACCTATTGTAATAAGTAAATAAAATTGTTCAAATGAGTTATTACTCTATTTTAAATCGGTGTTTTTTGAATATTAAAAAGTTAATGTTGCATAAAACGGCAATTGTTACATTTATGTTTATAGCACTGTTGTTTAGTTGGTTTGCAGGTCACTTAGTTGTGGGTGAAAAAGAAATAGTCTTTCCTGTGATGATAAAAACATCAACGACATGTCAAACAACGACAACAGCTAATCAAAATCAGCTTATAGTATTTACCCCCTCAAAGTATGTTGCTCAATTGCTCACTCAAAACCTGTGTGACGATAAAGTCGTGGCAAAGCAATATGGGTCTGTGATTGGTTATTGGGGCTACAGAACAGTGGATAGCTTAGAGTTTGTAGGAAAAGGTATTGCGGATTTAATTTTAGCTAAAAATAATATTATGGAAGCGTTTAGAGCTGAGACTACTTACAATTATCAACCCGTGGTGGGCTTTTCAGATTACACCGCGTTCTTTATATCTTCAAAAGAAAAGCCACTGATCACTAAACAGTATTTTTTAGACAAAAGAATAGGCCTACTAGATTATCCAACTAGCCGCTCTGGGCATATTTTACCAAAACAAACATTTAAGCAATTAGGGCTTAATATTGCTCAGCTAAAAATAACCTATGCCAGCTCACATAATGAATTGAGGGAATTATTGGCGAACGGGCAAGTTGATCTTATTGCCTCCTTTTGGAGAGAAAATGATAGTAAGCGCTTCTCAAAAAATTATATTACCCCTATAAGCAGTAATGTTGCAGGTACCCGTTGGTACTTAAAAATGCAGCATAACAATACCGATTTACTATGTGCTGTGCAGTCTCACTTACTAAGTATGTCTAAAGAACAATCGTTTCGATACTATCAAGATGTTGAGCCATATTGGCAATGTAATAATTACCCCGTTACCTTTATAGGGGAGTCGTAATGAGAAAGCTTGTATCGTCATTAGGTGTTTTTATATTATTCATCGTTTTTTCTGTCGTGTTTTATATTTCAACAACACATAAACAGCAACAGGTAAACAAGTTACAAATAACCCAAATAGAAAAACAAATCGCTTTAGACTTACCTTTGCTCGATTTATCAAATGAGCTGCTTAAGCACTCGGGTAATAAAGCGGCTTTACAGCATTATATTCAAACAGTAAATGCTCAGATTCAAGGTACGGGTATACAGGTGATTTCGATAGTGCCAAAGCACGAGTTTAACTTATCCTTGAAAGCCGATGAGTTTATTCGAAAACTAAATAGTAATAATAGCGTGGTGTTTATTGTTTTATCTTTAAAGCAAGCATATTTTTCGCCTGATGTAGTGACTATTTATATACTACTTTTTGGTATTAGTTTATTACTTATGTTCATGATGAAGCAGAGTATTACTTATCAAAAAAATAAAAAACTAGGTACTGAGCAAGACTCAATTGCCCCAGAATCAAAGTCATTAACACTCGTGATTGATTTAAAAAGTAAAACATTATCCAATAGTTATTATCCTGAGCAACAAGTAGCCTTAGCAAATAAGCCACTATGTTTTTATTTAGCACTTGTTGAATTTTGTACTAATAATCCAGAGGTTAAACTTAACCATAATAAAAATGTGCCCGAGGAGTTGCTAGAACTTGCAAATAAGTACTTTTATCGGTTAGTTGAACTCGGGCATACTATTAGAAAACGGCCAAACTTTAATAACAGTTTAGAAAAAACCTTAAGCGAAATACGTGCGGCGCTAGATGATGTATTAAATGATTGCCCAGAGCAGAAGGAGTTGTATTATCCGCCAAAGGCATTTGGAGAGGGCTCTCGTTCACGGATGCACAGCTATGGCTTAGTAAATGTTAGCCAAGGCAATATAGAAATAATAGGAAAGTAATTTAGTTTTATCGTTTAGGGTGAGTGATTTGTGGGCTGAAATGTTTGATTAACTAGCTTTGCTCTCACATAAAGTTTAATGAAGAGTGTCATTAGCATTTTAATGACACTCTTCGCTGTTCACATTAGATTATTTAGGTGCAAATTCACGAGCATCAACGGGGCTATGTTCAGCAAAAAATCGCTTTAAAGCTTGCGAGTCAGTTTCATCAGTGCTTACAAAACCTGCCATTTGTGTAATTTTTGGATAACTATCGCCACCTGAAGCGTTATATTCATTAATACTCATGCGGTATGTTTTGCTTATATCAAGCGGTTTTCCAGCAATGAACACGTTAGTTACCTGCTCACCTTTCAATTCAAATGCTAAGTTATGATATTGCATGTAAGCCCCAGAGTCGGGTGGAAAACGTGTCACAACGTTTAAATAGGTTAAAATATCACTGCCTTTGAAGTCGATATAGGCGACACGATTTTTGAAAGGTTGTACTTTAAGTATATCTTTATAGCTCACGTCACCTGCATTAATGCTATCGCGAACACCGCCACCACTAATAATACCAAAATCCGCACCCACGGTGTTCATTTGTGCTTGGATGATGACGCGCGCAAGGTTTGTTTGTTCAAAGCGTACTTTGTTGCGATCTCCCTCAAGTCTGTCATTGACGAAGCCAATTTTACCCTCAATTTGCTTTGCTCCTTTTTGTTGGTACGCCGCTAAAAAGGTTTGCAGTTCTGGATCTGGTTTAATGTAATTTGCTGAAAGTACGGATTTTACGCTCCCGTCTTTTTGCTTTTTATCTACGTATAAATTAACGGGTAATAATTGATAACTGAGCAGTGATAATTGGCCACTTTCCAATTTAAACTCCGCTTTTCCCACATACTTGCCCCATTCATGGGCTTGCATTATCCATGTTCCATTTTGCTGATCTGGTTTACAGGCTAAACCCGGTTTAAAGTGCTCATCAGTAACATTTTCAGCAGCCATACACACTGGCTCTTGGGAATGGCCACCAATAATCATATCAAGGGCGTTTTTATCTAAAGAACGAGCAAGTGTGACATCACCAGGGGCATTGATCCCATAATTAGCATCTACATAATGGCCCATATGCGTTACCGCAATGGTAATGTCAGGGTTATATTTTGTTTTTAATGTTTGTGTAAGTGAGGCGGTTATTTCAACCGGATCTTTAAAATCTAAGTGACCAATGTATTGCGGGTTACCAATTTTAGCAGTGTCTGTGGTTGTTAAACCAATAACGGCAATGGTTAAGCCGCCTTTGTTAAATATTTTATAGCGCTCAAAAATAGTTTCGTTAGTTTGTTTATCGAAAATATTGGCAGATAAAAGAGGGAAGTTAGCCCATTGCTGTTGTTGTTTTAATACACTTAATGGATTATCAAACTCGTGGTTACCTAATGCCATTGCGTCATAGCCAATTTTCGACATGCCTTTAAAATCGGGCTCAGCAAATTGCAGGTCTGATTCAGGGATACCGGTATTAATATCGCCACCTGATAATAATAACACCTGATGTCCTTGTGCCTTTGCATCTGCTCTTAGCTGGTCAATTAAGGTTTTACGCGCAGCCATACCATATTCGCCTTTTTCGTTATGCCAAAATCGACCATGGTTATCATTAGTATGAAGAACTGTTAAATATTGTGCTGCAGGTTTATTGACAGAGTCGCTGGCACAGCCAGATAAACCAAGGAAAAAAACAAGAAAAATAAGTGTACGCATAAAATACCTATCGATGAATAAAAGCTCAATCTAGTAGGTGGCTAGTTTAAACTAGTTCGAGGTTAAAAAAACGCACTTCTTTATGTTTTTTCAGCCAGCGAGGCTTCACGCTGTTGTTCTACAACTCTGTTTCTTCGTGCTAGTTCATCTCGTGCATATTGAGATTTTTGATGATTAACATCAATCATCCACTTCAAAAAGCTAACGGGCAATTGGGTGTAAGGTTCACCTTGGTGTAGTCCAAAGTCACAAATAGTCGTGTTGTTAGTCATTATATTTACTCCTATCACTTTGTGAGTTGATAATAACAAAAAAAAAGTGATTGATAAGGGGCTTTTTAAGTACCTTGCTAGGTTTAAAATTCATTAGAAAGAGTAATCGTGATGCACACTAGGGCACTCAGGCAATTAACTCCCCATAACATGTTTAAAATTAAAATGTAAACAGTTGTAACTATGGTGTAATCGATTTGCTATGAATTGTAGCGTTAAGTACTTATGTATCGATTTATAAAATGAATAACACTACTCTATGACGCCTAATGACAATAAAAAATAGGAAAAATAATGAAGAAGCTTATCTTAGCGTCAATTTTAACTGCAGCAAGTTTTTCAAGCGTAGCAACCATAGTCGAAATGCAGACGAGCCAAGGAACAATAGAAATTAACTTGTTTGATCAACAAACACCTAAAACAGTAGAAAACTTCCTAAGTTATGTTGATGATGCCGCCTACAACCAAACGGTTATACATCGCTCTGTTGATAAGTTTGTTATTCAAGGAGGGGGTTTTACTTTTTCTGATGAAATGGATCCAATTACAACCAAGCCTGCGGTAATAAACGAACCTGTTTATTCAAACGTTAAAGGGACAATTGCTATGGCAAAGCAGGGCGGTAATGAAAACAGCGCTACTAGCCAATGGTTTTTTAACATGAGTGATAATAGCCAAAACTTAGATTTGCAAAATGGTGGATTTACAGTATTTGGACAAGTCACTGCGCAAAGCCAAGAAACCTTAGATAAAATTGCTGCCTTAGTTCATTGTTCTCAGGTGCCATTAGTTGGTATTACTAAAGAGCAATGTTCAGATGAAAACTTAATCATTAGTAATGAAAACTTGGTATCAATTCAAAGTGTGGTTGTGCTTGATGATGATCCTAATTCAGCACAAAACTTAACACCAAAAGAGAATACATTAATTGATAACGTTGAAGTTACACCACCAAAAACGTCAGACTCTAGTGGTAGTATGGCATGGTTATTAGGTGCACTATTGCTAGTAGCACCTCGCTTAAAACGTGCTAAGTAAACTTTAATAAATAACGGCGAATTACTAAATTCGCCGTTATTTTTGTTTAGTTATAAAGTATGCCCAACACTAGCAAAGTCCACATTACAAATACAGATAAGCAGCCTAGTAAAAACACTCTAAAACGGACTCTTAAATGATTACTACCAAGGTGAATGATGCTATGAATAATGCGTGTGGCTACAAATATACACGCCAATACTGCGATAGGAACACTTGCCATATTAAGCTGTAAAGCAAGTAAACATACCGCATAAAAAAGCACAGGTATTTCAAATTGATTACTAAAATTACGATCCGCTACTCTCACATGATCGCCTGCATTATCGAGGCGCATAGCAGCAAAGTCGCTTAACTGTATTTGTTTATTTTTAGCCGCTGCAAAACGACGTTTTCCCATAATCACCATAACAACTAATGAAAGTGTTACCTGTACAAACATGGCCATTATTATTATCTTTTCCATAACTTACCTTATTATTTTCTTTGAGTATTCGATTGTTATTCACAATGTGTTACATAATTAAGTGCTAATTAGTAGCATAGTATTAATTGATAGTGGTAGTTTATAGCTGATTTAGTCTTTTTAAAACGCTAATACCCTATTCTACGATAACGGATAAAACTAAAATGAAACACATCATCGGCTTAAGTGCAATTGCACTAGCAATATTAAGCGGTTGTTCAAATACCGCCACTCTTTCTCAATCACCACAAACCTCACTGTTGTCACCCACGCTCGTTGTAAGCCCTAACGATAATCGTGAATATAAAACCTTGAAACTTGCTAACGATATTGAAGTGATTTTAGTCTCTGATCCAAGCGCAGAAAAATCAGCGGCTTCACTTAGTGTAGGTGTAGGTCTGTTACACGACCCAATGAGCCAGCAAGGTATGGCGCATTATCTAGAGCACATGCTGTTTTTAGGTACTGAGCGATACCCTGACACTAAAGGGTACTCCGATTTTATGACTAAAAACGGCGGCGCGCATAATGCTTACACTTGGCTCGATATTACTAACTACATGTTTAAAATTAATAACGATGCGTTTGATGAAGGCTTAGACCGCTTTTCAGACTTTTTTAAAGCCCCTAAGCTTTACCCAGAATACACAGAAAAAGAAAAAAATGCAGTAAATGCTGAATGGTCAATGCGTCGTGAAATGGACTTTTTCGGCCAATTTAAACTTGCACGTAAAATGATGGGTGAGCATCCGGCTAACCGATTCTTAATTGGTAACCTTGAAACCCTAGGCGATAAAGCTGATAGTTCATTACACAAAGAAACGGTTGATTTTTATAATAAATATTACTCATCAAATATTATGAAAGTGGCGCTGATTTCGAACTTACCAATTGCAGAAATGCAGAAAAAAGCACAAAAATACTTTGCTGACATTGAAAATAAAAATATTGAAAAGCCAAGTGTTACTGCTAGCTTAGATTTTGATGATGCCGGTGGTAAACGTGTTTTTTACTCACCAAATGAAGACGTAAAACAACTACAACTCGATTTCACAATTACTAATAACCAAAATGAATTTGCAGTAAAACCTAATCGCTTTGTTGCCTATTTACTTAGTAATGAAATGCCAGGTAGTCCAGCGCAAATATTACGTGATAAAGGGTGGGTATCTCAGTTATCAGCCTCTGCCTCTCCAAATCAATATGGCAACTACGGTTCTTTGAACGTGAATATAGAGCTGACTGATGAGGGTATGAAAAACCGCGAATCAATTGTCGCGACAATCATGCAATACATTGACTTGATTAAGCGTGAGGGCGTTAATAGTAAGTACTTTAATGAAATTCGCACTTCTTTAAATAATCAGTTTAAATTTTTAGAAAAGGGCGATGAGTTTAACTATGTCAGTGCGTTGACTCAAAGCATGCAAGATTACCCGTTAAATCATGCGATAAACGCACCGTACTACTATGCTCAATTTGATGCTGATGCGGTGAACAATGTACTTAAGCAACTTAATGCCGATACACTTCGAATCTGGTATATTTCTCAACAGGAAGATACAGATTCTGAGCTGCATTTTTACGATGGCAAATATAAAATTAACGATATTAGTGATGCAGAAATTGCCAGCTGGGAAAAACCAAGTGATTTTAATTTAGCATTGCCAAGTGTTAACAATTTACTACCAGAGAGTTTTGCTATTAAAACGCAAGCTTTTAAAGAGCAGAAGCATCCTGAGCTTAGCTATGATAAAAACGGCGTAAAAATTTGGCGCCAAGCAAGTCAGCAGTTTGCAGAGCAGCCTAAAGGTTTAGTTGAGGTGTATATCAACACGCAAACAGGTTTGCATGATATTAACTCAACCGTACTTTATTCTGTTTGGGCTGATCTGTATAACACTCAATTAAGTCAGTTACGAACTGAAGCTGCCATTGCTGGCATGAACGTTAATTTAAGCTCAAGTAATGGATTGGTGCTATCGTTAAGTGGTTTTACCGATAAACAAGATATTTTACTTAAACAAGCGTTAGCTGGGTTTGATGCTGAAATTTCAGCACAAGCGTTTAATCAAGCGATTGACCGTTATCAGCGAGATTTACTAAATCAACAAAAACAGTTCCCGTATGCACAAGCATTTGGTGAGTATTCAAAGCTGACTCGTACTGGCAGTTTCGATACAGAAGCGCTAATTAAGGCTGCAAAAACACTAACGCTTGCTGATTTACACGCTTTAAAGCAAAGCACCTTAGCGAATAATAACTTACGTGTATTTAGCTACGGTAACTACAACCAAAAAGACATTGATGCTATTGCTGCTGAGTTAGCGGCTATCTTACCAAGCAAACATACTCAAACGGAGTTTGCACGCAGTAAAGCGTGGTTACCGCAACCGGGTGAAGCGCGTGTATTACACAAAGATATTGATGTCGCCGATGTAGCGGTGGTCGATATGACCATTCACCCAACTCCTGGTTACAAACAAAAAGCACAGGCAGCTGTATTGCAAGGTCACTTTAGAACAATCGCCTTTGATAAAATGCGTACTGAAGAGCAACTTGCTTATGCAGTAGGCGCATTAGCGCGTCCTATTGAAGATTACTCAGGTATTGGTTTATTTATCCAAACACCTGTGAAAGGGCCTAAAGACATTCAAGTGCGCTTTGACAAGTTTAAAAAAGAGTACGCTTCTGAGCTTAATGCCATGAGTGAGGAAACATTTGCACAGCTTAAAAATGCAACTTTGGTTTCGTTAAAAGAACAGCCAAAGAATTTAAGCGACGAAATGAGTCCATTGATTAACGATTGGTATCGTGAAAACTTTGATTTTGATTCAAGACAAAAATTAATTGCAGAGGTGGAAAAAGTCACCCTTGCTGATATTAAAGATTACTACAAGCAAACAATGTTAAACCCAAAAGCAGCACGTTTAAATGTGCAGCTACGCGGCACTAAGTTTAGTGATAGCGAGTTTGCTGATTTGCCAAATCAAACTAAAGTGACGAGTTTAGATGCTTACTACAGCGATATAAAATTGCAAAAGTAAGTTTGAAATTACTCTAAAACCAAAAAACCCAGTCATTGTTGACTGGGTTTTTTTAATGTCGTTAAATTATAGTATTGGACACCAAGGAGTTATTTTGAATATTGCTTTTAAAACTGAACGTTTACTTATACGCTTCGCACAAATAGCAGATGCGGCGGAGTTAGTTAAGTTAGTTAATCAGGCCAACTTTATTAAATACATTGGTGATAAAGGTATTTACACTTTAGACGACGCTAAAAAATACATCAAAGACAGTTTTATATCTGCCCACAAAGAACACGGTTTTGGGCCTTATATAATCACACTTCATGATGAAACGGTTATTGGTATTGTTGGTTTTTATCAGCGAGCGACTATGCAACATCCCGATTTAGGGTTTGCGTTAAAAGACGGCTTTGAAAAAAAGGGATATATTTTTGAAGCAGCTACAACACTTTTAAATAACAGACATAAATTAGGTATAAAAGATGTATGCGCAATTACTTCAACGGCTAATTTAGGATCTCAAAATGTACTATATAAACTAGGTTTTACTGAGGTGGGTAAGGCATTCATCAATGCTGATAAAGCCACCATCAAAGTGTTTATTTATGATTGAGTCTTGTTTTTTCAATTTCTTTTGCCGCAAGAATGTTGATTTGTTGCCACATTTTTTCAAGAGTCGCCACCAATGAATCATAGCCATCATCATCGATTGGCATAACAGATGAAAAATTATGGATGCTTAGTAAACGTCTACCTGATTCTGGGTGAGTGTAGTATAAACGCCATAGCCCTGAAATATCTGCATTACCTTGCAGATCACCGTTAAAGTGGTGTAGTTCGTATTCTAATTCGTAAAATGTTTGTTGCTGTTGGTCGGTAATGACCGGCAATCCTTTAATAACCATCCAGTTGGTCATGGTATTAAATAATGTTTGCTGCGCGCTGGCACTCAGCATAACATCTGGTGATTCCCCCCATAGATGATAATTAGCAGCATGAATTTGATTACTATCTACTTTCATCGCAATACCCCGATTATTCAATGCCCCTCTTAAGGTAACTGTTTGCACTCTGAGTTGTGCCTGTGTATCTTGCACATTACGAGAAGAGTCATTAATGGGTTGCTCAAACTGGTAATATTGAGTTGCAGTTTGAATAGCCGAACTACAACCACTGATAAAGAGCACACTTGTTAAAAGTAAAAATAGTGCTTTCATTATTGTTTCCTCGGTTGCGGGTCACTAGGCAGTGACTTATCAAAAATGAGCATGTTAGGCTGTTCGTTTAAACCACGAGTAAGTGGTTGGAATTCTTCAGATAAACGTTTAATTTGTAGCAGTGTTTGTTCAAGCTGGTGGTGCATTTGAGATCCTGCTTGGTAGCTTGCCATTGTTTTATCGAATTGACGCATGGTTATTTCAAACTGTTCCATGCTTTTGGTTATTTTTTCGAGATTACGATTAAAGTCACCGGGTAAATTTTGGGTATCAGGTTTACTTAATAATATACGCATCTCGCTGGCCAATGCCTGATACTCGCTAAAGGTTGTTTGCATTTTTGCCAAGCTGTCTTCAATTTTTAAATTATTTACCTTATTCAGTACATCAGACACTTGGTCAGCAAGCACGGTTATACCGCTCGATACACTAGGAAATACATCATATTGAGCAAGCTTTTTAAGTTCGCTGTTAGGGGTGTCGGTATAAAAGTCAAAATCAACATAAACTGCACCGGTTAACAAATTCCCTGGCTTTAATGATGCCCTCATACCATTTTTTATCCACTCGATTATGCTTGATTTCCAATACTCTTTAGCTAAGGCGTTGTTGTGGTATAAACGTCCATATTCCACTTTGATCAATACAGGGACAGCGGTGTTTTTAGCACGAAAGTGAGCGGGTTTGCCGTCTATTATTACGTTCGCGGGAGCTTCAACTACAGTACCTATGCGTGTACCGCGATATTCTACTGGCGCACCTACACGTAACCCCCGAATGGATTGTTCAAATTCGATAAGGTAATAATCAAAGTCATAAAAGCGCTCTTCTAGAGCTTGTTTGTAACTTTGACTTAAAGAAAAGCTATGACCGTCTTTTGCCAAATCGCCGGGAGCTTGCTGGTCAGGTAAACCAACAGAAATACCACCTTTTAATAACTTGCTCAGTGAACCGGTGTTAATATTTATGCCATCAGCAGAAAGATCTATTTCTATTCCTGAGTTAACCCAAAAAATAGAGTTTAAGGTGATCAAGTTCTCGTAGGGAGCTTTAATAAAAATACCGTATTGCATTGCTTGGTTTTTCCAATCAAAGGTGGCGGTTTCTATTTGGCCTATTTTATAGTTTTTAAAAAATATGCCAGTACTCACATCAAGTACTTCTGCATTGTAACTGAGCAACTTAAAGCGTCCACCTTGTACATCTTTGCCTATTAATGCAGGCTCTTCTTGAAGTTTAAACTGCTTCTTTAATTGTTTGCTCTCGCCTGGTGAAAACTCTAAATAAACCCCTGAAAGTAAAGTACTCATACCAGTAATGCCGGTTTCATCTATGCGAGGTTTTACAACCCAAATGCTGGCATCTTCGGTAAGTAAATTATCGTAATTTTTATCTATTTGTGCCCGAGCTATTACGCTGTCTTGGCTGTCGGAAAGGCGTATATGATCTATTTGACCTATTTTTACACTACGCACTTTAATTTCTGTTTTACCAGCAATAATGCCCTCGGCTTGCGGCATAGTGATGTAGATTGTTTGCCCTTTATTTAATTGATACTGATAAAGCATCCAAATACCAACAAATAAGGCAACCGCTGGAATAATCCAAATCGCAGAAATCCGTGTTTTTTGTGCTACGTTGGCTGTTTTTGTCATGCTTTATTCTCTGCGTTTTTATTTTTAGGTGAATCCCACAGTAAACGAGGGTCAAATGCGTGTGCTGCCATCATTTGGCATAATACCATAACAGTGAAAAAGACGATGCCTAAACCCGGTATAACCGACATTAAGTTTCCTAACTGCACAAGTGCGACTAATATAGCCACAACAAATACATCAATCATAGACCACTTTCCTATAAATTCAGTTAGTTGATACACTTTTGTGTAACCTTTTGTATAAAGGTTGGCGGGCTTTGTAACCATAATACACAAAAAGCTTAAAATAAGCGCCTTGGCTAATGGCACCACTACACTTGCAAAAAATATAATCAGCGCAATAGGGTATGAGCCACTATTCCATAAGGTAATTACACCGGAAATAAGGGTTGCAGGAGTTTCATTCCCTAGGCTAATAGTGTACATAATGGGCAGTAAATTTGCCGGGATATAACAAATGAGAGAAGTAATTAACCATGCCGCTGCCTTTTGTACGCTGTAGGGGTTTCTTAAATATGTTTTACTATGACAACGAGGGCAGGTGGATTCGATACTTAGTTGGTGGCAAACATGACAGGCTTTTATATTGTCATCTATCGCACGCTCTATGCCAGCACTACCTTCAAGTCGAGTTGCAGGGCTTACCTGAGACCATAACCGGGCACGATTTAACCGTGTTAACGCACTAACATATAAAATTACAAATCCCACATAGGCAAAAAAGCTAGTGCCAAAACTAACATCAGCTAATGACATTATTTTAACCATACTAACCAAAACACCAATCAAAAATATTTCTGACATGATCCAAGGTTCAAGTGCCAAGGTAAATTTTAATAGTCTTCTTGCAATTGCTTGCGGTAGTGTTTTAAGTGCTCCTAAGTGCAATGGGATTAAAATAATGAGCAAGCTCATAGGTAAAATAATAATGCTGATATCAATAAATAGGCCAAGTAGGTCACTATCATAATTAAATAAAATACGAGCAGCGTCAGGTAGGGTAATCGTTTGGGTAATACCGTTGCTACTAAAAGAAATAAATGGATAAAACATACTGCTGAGCAACATCAGCAGTGCGCTGAGGCTCAGGGCGACTATTTCGATGTCATTATTAACATTAATACCGCGAATCTTATGGTTGCAGCGAGGGCACAGTGCGACTTGCTTTGCATCAATGTCGGGAATATCAATGATAAGATCACAGCTTGGGCAGGCAGTTTGCAAAATGTTAGCTTATAGTTAATTCAATAATTTAAATATTGCTATAATTAATAGCTAAATACAAACACTGCGGCTAAATTACTAACAATATAATAAGAAAAGTAACCCCAACAACTGAAAATAAAAACGGATTAGGTGATAGTGTGAAAGTGGTATTTTTATTAGCCTTAGTGTGCTTATGTGGCGATAGCTTGGCCTTTGTTAAAGGTATTAATCAGCAGCGAGTTACTATTGCTGCTAACCCTACAGTTGCACCTTATGTAATAAGTGAAAATGATTCAGGTATTCAGCTCGAGATTGTAAAAGCAGCACTTAGTAACCAAAATATAAATAAGGTTGATGTGCAATATATGTCAAATCAGCGTGCCGATGCTTTATTGAACCGAGGGCATGTCGATATTGCATTAAATTATTCGGGTATTTTAATTACTGGCATATATCGAAGCCAATCTGTTGTCAGTTATGAGAATGTAGTGGTGAGTCTTAAAAAGAGTAACTTCACTATTAATACGATTTACGATCTGGCCACTAAAAGCGTTTTAGCATTTCAAAACGCACCCGCTTATTTACCAAAAGAGTTTGGCCACAACTTAGAGAACTTGAGAGGGTACGAAGAAGTACTTAATCAACAAGCGCAGATACACCATTTAATGGCAGGCTGGGTTGATACGATTATTCTCGATAGACGCATATTCCTTTACTACTTAAAGGAATATCAAAAAACCAATGCCACAAAAGATTTTGTTATCCATGCTATTTTTCCATCTGCGGCAAGGCCTGCGTACTTTAATAATGATATGCTGAGACAGCAGTTTGACAAAGGCTTGGCCAACATAATTCAAAGCGGTGAATATCGCACCATAATGCTTAATTTAGATAAACAATATACCCAGCGCGACTTCACTCGTTTTTAGTTGTTAATCAAATAACGCCACTGTTTGGCGAGTTAAGGCTATAAGCTCTCCTGATTGCGACCAAATACAGCCATCTTCAAGACCATACCCATCTTTTGAATGATGAGTGACTGCTTCAAACCCCAGCCATTCACCTGGCGCTAAGTTAGGCACTTGTACAAACTCTAAATACCACGACATGCTACTTGCCGGTGCTGGTTGTTTAAACATTTGCAGCAATGTTGGCGGCCATGCGTCAGTAAGGGCAATAACATGGGCTTCAGTAATTTCTTCTGGCGTATGTTTAAAACGCATCCAACCACCTAAATGAGAAGTCTCAGCACTGCTAAACGGCATGGCTCCTTGTTGAGGGCACAAATCAACATGTTGAAAAAACTCTGGCATTTGCCCAGGCACAAACCCTAAGCAGTGACGTTCGTTCACAGGGTGTAAGCTTAGCGACTTTGATACCGGTACATTAATTGACGAATTACGATTTTTAGCAAAACAGGCCTGCACAATTACGCATACTGAATCATCCTGAATTGCTTTGGCGAGCACTTGGGTGCTGCTTTTCCCTTCACGTAATATTTCTACCGACAAAGAAAATGGCTTTTCAGCCAACAAAGGGCCTACAAAGTTTGTGCTTAAAGAAAGCAGTCGTCTTGTTGAATCAACTTTATTGCGCATTGCTTGATAAAGAAGCGCCGCAGAGAGTCCGCCAAAAGCCGTTCTACCTTGGCACCAATTAGCAGGGAACTGCATAGTATTGGTTTCTGGGCCTGTTTTCTGACTTACTTGAGAGGCGAGTTGTAATAATTGTTCAAAGTGCACAAATAATGTCCTTTTGATGTTATTTACTAAATTTATATCACACACAAACTCATCAGACCAGATAATAAAGGTCCTCTTAAATAACAAAAAATGAGCAATCCTTACTCTTTTTAGGGTTATTTAGTAAATAAATTAAAAAAAATGAATTTTTTTTCATTTTTACAGTTGAATTAAGTTTGTAGCATCCCTATTAACTAGTCATCGAACGTATTAACGAATTTAGAAGTTGGAGAAGATTCATGGGTAGAATTATTGGAATCGATTTAGGTACTACTAACTCTTGTGTTGCAGTACTTGATGGTGACAAAGCACGTGTTATTGAAAATGCGGAAGGCGATCGCACAACCCCGTCTATTATTGCTTACACGCAAGACGGTGAAACGTTAGTAGGTCAACCTGCAAAACGTCAAGCGGTAACTAACCCAACAAACACATTGTTTGCAATTAAGCGTTTAATTGGTCGTCGTTTTGAAGACGAAGAAGTACAACGTGATATCGGCATCATGCCTTTCAAAATTATCAAAGCAGATAATGGCGACGCATGGGTTGAAGCGGGCGGCGAAAAACGCGCTGCACCACAAATCTCTGCTGAAGTACTGAAAAAAATGAAGAAAACAGCTGAAGACTTCTTAGGTGAAGAAGTAACTGAAGCGGTAATCACAGTACCGGCATACTTTAACGATTCACAACGCCAAGCAACCAAAGATGCAGGTCGTATCGCGGGTCTTGAAGTAAAACGTATTATTAATGAGCCAACGGCTGCAGCGCTTGCATACGGTATGGATAAAAACCGTGGCGAAAACGTAGTGGCGGTATATGACTTAGGTGGTGGTACTTTCGATTTATCAATCATTGAAATTGATGAAGTTGAAGGCGAGCACACATTTGAAGTTCTAGCGACTAACGGTGACACTCACTTAGGTGGTGAAGATTTCGATAACCGTGTTATCAACTACTTAGTAGCTGAATTTAAGAAAGATCAAGGTATTGATTTACAAACTGACCCACTTGCTATGCAACGTGTTAAAGAAGCAGCAGAGAAAGCAAAAATTGAGCTTTCATCAGCACAATCTACAGAAGTAAACCTTCCGTATGTAACCGCTGATGCGTCAGGCCCTAAGCACATGAACGTTAAACTAACACGTGCTAAGCTTGAGTCACTAGTTGAAGACTTAGTAACTAAGTCAATTGAACCGCTTAAACGCGCACTTGCTGATGCTGACCTATCTGTGAACGATATCAACGATATCATTCTTGTAGGTGGTCAAACTCGTATGCCACTTGTTCAAAAAACAGTAGCGGAATTCTTCGGTAAAGAGCCACGTAAAGACGTTAACCCTGATGAAGCAGTTGCAGTAGGTGCAGCGATTCAAGGTGGTGTACTTGCTGGCGACGTGAAAGACGTACTATTACTAGACGTATCACCATTATCTCTAGGTATTGAGACGATGGGTTCAGTAATGACGGCACTGATTGAGAAAAATACTACGATTCCTACTAAGAAATCGCAAACATTCTCAACAGCAGAAGATAACCAGTCTGCGGTAACCATTCATGTGCTACAAGGTGAGCGTAAACGTTCAAGCGACAATAAATCTCTAGGTCAATTTAACCTAGAAGGTATTCGCCCAGCACAACGTGGTACACCACAAATCGAAGTAACATTCGATGTGGATGCTGACGGTATCTTACATGTATCTGCTAAAGATAAAGACACAGGTAAAGAGCAAAAAATCACTATTCAAGCATCTTCAGGTCTAAGTGACGAAGAAGTTGAAAAAATGGTTCGTGATGCAGAAGCACATGCTGAAGACGATAAAAAGTTTGAAGAGTTAGTAGCTGCACGTAACCAAGCTGACGCACTTGTTCACGGTACACGTAAACAAATTGAAGAAGCGGGTGATGAATTACCAAGCGAAGACAAAGAAGCGATTGAAGCGGCTGTTGTTGACCTTGAAGGCGCTATTAAGAGCGACGACAAAGCAGAAATTGAAGCTAAAACACAAGCACTTGCTGAAAAGTCTCAAAAACTAATGGAAATTGCCCAAGCTAAAGCACAACAAGCGGGTGGTGATGCCGGTGCAGAGCAACAACAGTCTGCTAAGCAAGACGACGATGTTGTTGATGCAGAGTTCGAAGAAGTTAAAGACGACAAGTAATTGTTACTAACGCTTCTCGCTAACCGAAAACACCATGACTACATTGTGTGTTTAAGTTAGGATGAACACCTGAGGCGCGTAGGCTAAAGCTTAACGCGCCTTTTGCATGTAAGAGATGCAAGTAAAGTGCTTTAAAAATTCAATGATAAATCGATATGATTTATCGGTTTGTCCAGCAGCTAGCGCTGCACATAGAAAAGAGTAGTGTGATAGATATGTCAAAACGCGATTATTACGAAGTCCTCGGCGTAAGCAAAGATGCGAGTGAGCGAGACATAAAAAAAGCGTATAAACGCTTAGCGATGAAATATCATCCAGATCGTACCGCCGGTGATAAAGACCTTGAAACCAAGTTTAAGGAAGTAAAGGACGCTTATGAAGTGTTAACTGACTCGCAAAAACGTCAAATGTATGACCAATACGGCCATGCTGCCTTCGAACAAGGTGGTGGCGGTGGTCACGGTGGCTTTGGTGGCGGTCAAGGTGATTTTGGTGATATTTTTGGTGATGTATTCGGTGATATTTTTGGAGGCGGCGGTGGCCGACGCCAATCTCGCCAGCAGCGTGGTTCAGATTTACGTTACAACATGGATTTAAGCTTAGAAGAAGCGGTTCGTGGTAAAGACGTTGAAATTAAAGTACCGACTTGGGTTAGTTGTGACCCGTGTGATGGCAGCGGTGCCAAAGCGGGTTCTAAGCCAAAAACATGTACAACATGTCACGGTGCTGGCCAAGTACAAATGCGGCAAGGCTTTTTTGCCGTACAACAAACATGTCCAACATGTCATGGACAAGGTCAAATTATTTCAGATCCTTGTAACAAATGTCATGGCCAAGGCCGTGTAGAGAAAACCAAAACACTATCGGTAAAAATTCCAGCAGGTGTTGATACAGGTGACCGTATTCGTTTATCTGGCGAAGGTGAAGCTGGTATGCACGGCGCACCAGCAGGTGATTTGTATGTTCAAGTGTCGGTTCGTGAACATAAGATATTTGTTCGTGAAGCGAACAACTTATACTGTGAAGTGCCTATTAGCTTTACTACAGCAGGCCTTGGCGGTGAAATTGAAGTGCCAACATTAGATGGCCGTGCGAAACTTAAAATACCTTCAGAAACACAAACGGGCAAAATGTTCCGTATGCGTGGTAAAGGTGTTAAGTCTGTACGTAGTGGTGCTCAAGGTGACTTAATTTGTAAAGTGGTGATTGAGACACCTGTGAATCTTAACGAGCGTCAACGCGACCTGCTTACTGAACTTGAAGAAAGCATGGGCAAAGATAGCTCAAAAAATCGTCCAAAAGAGCAAGGCTTTTTTGATGGCGTTAAAAAGTTTTTTGATGACCTGACTAAGTAATTATTAGGGTTAACAGAACTTAGGTAAAAACGGCGCTTTTTTAAGCGCCGTTTTTTTGTTTAATATGGTAAGTTATCAGAAATTTATTAAGGACAATATCAGATGACCCCTGCAATAGAACAGCTAAAAAAATCCCGAATTAAATTTGATATACTCAGCTATGAGCACGATGTAAACAATACTAATTATGGCCTTGAAGCAGTTGAAAAGCTAAATCTTAATAGCGCTCAAGTATTTAAAACATTGGTGTTAGAAACCTCAGAACAACAACTAATTGTTGCTGTGACGCCAGTCACTCAGCAGATTAATTTAAAGCAATTGGCTAAGCTCTGTGTAGTAAAAAAAGTAATGCTGGCAGAGCCGCAAAAAGTACAGGCAAGTACAGGATATATTTTGGGAGGCGTTAGTCCTCTTGGACAAAAAAAGCGCTTAAAGACCTACATACACTCAAGCGCATTAGACTTTGATACTATTTATGTGAGCGCAGGTAAGCGAGGACTTGAAATTACACTCAGCCCAGCATGCTTAGCTGAGCTTATTCAAGCTTCGTTTGGTAATTTCTAATGCTGACTTAATTATCAAACTTGCGTCGTGTAAATAAAACTGATTATTTGCTTCAACAGCTTTAGTTAACTAATGTAAATACTACCTATAGCAGTTTTTGTTAATTCATTTTAATGAAGATTTGTTTGTACCTACTTTGGTTAATCATTCGTATGAGAATATTAGTTGTTGATGACATGCCATTAATGCGTCATGTGCTCATTAATATGTTGAGGCAGTTAGATTATAAAGACATTGTTGAAGCAACCGATGGTCTGCAAGCGTTAACTATACTTAAAAATCAACTTATAGATTTGGTTATAACAGATCTACATATGCCAAAAATGGATGGCCTTACCCTACTTGATGCTATTAGAAAGGATACTGAGCATGCTCAGCTCCCCGTACTTATGGTGACTTGTGAAGACAGCTCTGAGACTGTAAAAAAGATAATTAATGCAAAGGTATCAGGGTTTATTATAAAGCCCTTTAGTATGAATGTGCTGTCAGCTCAATTAACACGTTTAGCTAATAAAGTTTAATCGCACAATATTTTTAATCTAATTACTTAATAAACATAACTCTGATTATTAATTCCTACGCCCATCAATTTCTTTTCTATCATGTGATAGCATATGCTATTAACTAATCAAAAAGTAATGATTGAGGAAGTATGGCTAAGCCCAATAAAAAAGGGCCTACAAAAACGGTCGATATATTTTGTTCTGCGTGTAAGGCACCGTTATTCAAATACCGTAAAGGGGGGAAAGGTGCTTTAGTAAAATGCTTTATAGAAAGAATAACCCAAGATCACACCCATACTGAATGCGTATGTCCAGGCTGTGAGCGGCCTTTTGCTCGCCCAGTGACTATAAGAGGGACTGCAGCTTATAAAATGATAGGTGGTAAAGTCACTTTTAAATAAAGTAGCTATTTAACCCAAACTATCAAGAGGCGGACATAAGCCCTTGTTTGCTTTTTTTTCACTGGTAAACTTCGCTGGTTTTGCTGTTTCAATGATTGAAAAAAACCCTCCCCATGGATTGGGCCAGTCAGTTGGGTTTTAAAATGGAAAAGGATAGACGTGTGATTGCACTTTTATTTGATATTGTTGGTATGAGTGGCACTTTTTTAGTGGTTGGTTCGTTTTTTTTACTGCAACTAAATAAAGTATCGCCAAAAAGTTTGACGTATAATTTAATGAATTTAAGTGGCGCTATTTTGTTACTTATTAGTCTTTGCTATAACTTTAACTTAGCGAGTTTTGTAATTGAAATATTCTGGATCGCAGCCTCATTAATTGGTTTGTATAAGTACTTCAAAGACAAGCCAGCGCTTGCAAAAGCGTAGATTAAGCTAAAACAGCATCCCCTTGCAGGGAATTAAACCGTGAAATATTTTTAGTTTCACGGTTTTTTAGTTTTAATACACTTGTTAACAAAAAGTTTCTTCTGCAAAGACCTATAAATCGATACAATAGTGGCTATTACTTATTATTGGCACCTTGGTGTCATAGGCGTTTATGTTCTCCATCCCTAAAAAAATTATTTTTGCTTGTATTCTGTTAGTGCTGTTATTAGTGGTTACATTTTCATTTGGCCGTGCTTATGATTTAGGCCAAGCTAAAATTCAAGCTGACCAACAGGTCATTCAATTAAATAATTATATTGATAATGAACTCGCGCGCTTTGCAGCTATTCCTCAGCTCCTTACCGAAAATAATTTATTGATTCGTTTTACTAATAATGAATCACAACACTTCAATGCAATTAATAATTACTTGGCTGATATTCAACAAGCCAGCGGTGCCTCAGATGTATACATACTAGATACTCATGGCGACGTTATTGCCAGTAGCAACTGGCAAACCGACTATACGTTTTTAGGGAGCAACTTTGCATTTCGGCCTTACTTTAAACAAGCTTTTGCCGGAGAAAAGGTCGCCTACTTTGCTCTTGGACAACGCTCGAAAGAACGCGGAATATACTTCTCGCAGGCTATTTACCAAGATGGCAAAGCCATTGGCGTTGTGGCACTAAAAATTAATGTCGCTAAATTTGAAAACGATCGTTCGTTATTAAATACTTCAAAAGGCAGTCATTTTTATTTGCAGCTTGCGGATAAAATTATTGCTATGTCAGATGAGCCAGCATGGCGTTTAAACACGTTTACAGAGCTTGATATTACTACACGCCGCGATATTAAACAGCGCCGTGCTTACTTAGATCATCAACCGTTACAAATAAAGCAGCAGCGCTACAAAAGTCAGGGCATTGAGCAATTTAAAATTGCTAAAGATCAATATGTTGCCGCTTCAAGACCACTGACACACCTAAATGCAACGATGACGGTATTGGTTGATATTTCAAGCATAAATGCATTACAGGTGCCCAGATTGTTATGGCTTGTGTTGTTTTATTGGGTATTTATTTTTGTCGGATATAGCTTATTGGCACGCTTTGCCGGATATAAAAAATTACTGTACTCGCGTCACAGTTTAGAACTTGAAGTATTAGAGCGCACCCAAGCGCTTGAAAAAGCGCAAACAGCACTAGTACAGTCGGCAAAATTAGCCACAATAGGGCAACTAAGTGCGGGTATTAATCATGAAATTAACCAGCCACTGAGCGCCATGAACACTTATTTGGCAAGCGCTAAAATTTTCCTCAAAAAGGGGAAACTCAATGCATTAAGTGAAAATTTAATTATTATTGAGAATTTAGTAGAGCGGGTGCATAAAATAGTGGCGCAGCTTAAACACTTTAGTAAGCCGGCGACAATGCAATTGCGACCACATCCACTGTCGGCGTTATTAAACAATGCGTTGATGATCACCCACCCGCAACTTAAACAAGACGATGTTAACGTCAGTGCTCCGCAGTTTTCGCAAGAGATCACCGTGTGGGTTGATGCATTAAAATTTGAACAAGTACTGGTTAATGTGATCACCAATGCGTCACAAGCAATGAAAGGTGAGCCTAAACGAGAGCTTAGTTTCGATGTTGAGTGTTTTGAGGAGCGCGTTAAGCTTTCTATTTTAGATAGTGGTCCAGGTATTGAACACCATGTGCTGGGATCTATTTTTGAACCCTTTTACAGTACCAAGTCAAGTAATGGTTTAGGGCTGGGCTTATCAATATCAAAGCAAATTATTGATTCATTTAATGGTTACTTAACGGCGCACAATCGTCCTCAAGGCGGTGCACAGTTTATTATTAGTTTATCAAGCATAGAGGCCCCAAAAAATGATTGAAGCCGTTGTTTGTAAGCAAGTGGTTGTTATTGATGATGAGGCGATGATCCGTGATTCGTTAAATCAGCTTTTAACCCTCGAAGGGTATGAGGTGCAGTGCTTTAGTGATGCGAGTATTGCTTTAAGCCGTTTAAGTCGCAATTTTTATGGCGTTGTCCTCAGTGATATAAATATGCCCACCATGGATGGTTTAACTTTTATTGAGCAGGTAAAAGCATTCGACAGTGAACTTCCGGTAATATTTTTAACAGGTTATGCCGATGTTTCTGTAGCGGTTAGAGCAATGCAATTAGGTGCTTATGATCTATTTGAAAAACCCCTGAACGAAAATTTATTAGATTGCATTGCTAGGGCCTCAGACAAACGTGCTTTAGTTATGGAAAACAGAGCTCTGAAGCGTGCGGTTGAAAAGACCTCTGCGCCCGGTGTGCGCATTTTAGGCGAGACCCTTAAAATGCAGCACATGATGAACTTACTCAACACAGTGATTGATACACCTGCAGATGTATTAATTGAAGGTGAAACTGGTACAGGTAAAGAGTTGGTTGCCCGTTACTTACATGATCATAGTAACCGTTCAAGCTGTCAGTTTGTGGCTATTAACTGTGGCGCGGTGCCTGAGCAACTAATAGAAAGTGAATTGTTTGGTGCTGTTAGTGGTGCATATACCGGCGCAACACAAGATCGCAAAGGCAAGTTTGAGTTTGCACAAGGCGGCACGGTTTTTTTAGATGAAATTGAAAGCACTCCCTTGTCACTACAAGTTAAATTACTACGGGTGCTTGAAGAGCGAAAAGTTACTCCCGTTGGTGCAAATAAAGCCATTGACCTTGATATTCGTATTGTTGCGGCCACTAAGGTCGATTTACTTTCGTTGGTAGAAAAAGGTGAGTTTAGAGCCGATTTATACTATCGATTGAGTTTAGTTAAAGTCAGCATTCCCGCGTTAAGAGATAGAAAAGCCGATATTCCTTTGTTGTTTAAGCACTTTAGCTCTATTGCGGCCACTCGTTTTCATAAACCTTTAGGTGCGCTTAATATTGAGTTACAACAGCGCCTACTTGCCCATGATTGGCCAGGTAATGTTCGTGAATTAAGAAACCAGGCTGAACGAGCGGTACTACTTGGCCCCGATCTGGCTTTTGCACAGAGTGACTCAAGCAGTAGTGGCTCGTCGTTATCATTGGACTTAAGCCTTGCAGAAAAGGTCAGCTTTTATGAACAGTCTTTAATTGAAGAAGCCTTAGAGCTTAATCATGGCAGTATTAAAGACACCATGGCAACGTTGCAAATCGCGCGCAAAACCCTCTACGATAAAATGAGTAAATATAACCTTAATCGAGATATGTTTACCGATTAGTGGGTGGAAATGGTGATAGTAGGTATTTAAAGTGTGTGGAAATCCGCACATTTTAAAGCTTTTTATCATGGTTTTATTTTTTAAGTCACTGAAATTTATTGTTATTATCCAGTTGGTCATGTTCTTGCTCTACAGTTGTAGACAACAAGTAACATCACATAATTAGGATACATAATGAAAAATAATCTATTCCAAGGTTCAGTACTTGCTGCGTTATGCAGTGCTGCCACACTACCTGTAACAGCGTTTGCTGCAGATTACACTGTGTATGGTAAAGCCGAAGTACAAATTGCCAACACCGATACTGGCATTATGCGTTACGCAGATGAAGGCACACAAATAGATGCCCCTTTTTCGCGTATTGGTATTAAAGGGGACCATAAATTAAATGAGTATTTTACTGCCGTATTTAAATACGAGGTTCAAGTAAAAGGTTTTGAACACGACGATACCAATGAGCCTTTTGCAGCACGTAATACTTACCTTGGCCTAAAAGGTGCGTTTGGTGAAGTGGTCGTAGGGCGAAACGACACTCGCTTTAAATACTCTGAAGGTAAACTCGATAACTTTAACGAAACCCAAGCAGATATTTCACAAGTTATTGCAGGACAAGACCGATTAGGCGACACCATTACTTATACCTCTAAATACTGGCACAATGCACAGTTTTCATTTACCTATGCGCCAAAAGATGACAACAAAGATAATGAAGCTGGATTTGCGGCAACCCTGATTTATGGTGACCGTAGTTTAAATAAAACACCTTACTCTATTTCAATAAGCCATGTTGACTCACTTAATAACATTAAAGCAAGTCGTATCGTAGGTGTATATAAATTTGAAAAGCTAAAATTAGGTGCGTTATACCAACATTCAGAATCAATTGATGGTACTAAATCAGGGAATGGTTACGTGTTAAGCGCAAGCTACAAGCTAGACAAATGGGTACCTAAAGTACAATTTGCAAAAGATGATTCAAAATTGCGCCAAGCGTCAGACGCTACCCAATGGACTACTGGTGTAGACTACATCTTTGACAAGCAAACTACCGCTTACCTTTTATATACTGACCTCGACCTAGAAGAGAATGCTGATAACAGTGTTGCGCTTGGTCTTAAATATAAATTTTAAAGGCTGTTAATATGACAAAACGTATTTTAGAAAATAACGCAAATAAAAAGCCGTTTATACAGTGGCTGTTATTATTACTTGGTCCGTGTGTAATGTTACTGACCTGTTTAGCTGAGCCGCCAGTAGGAATGTCGGCAGCTGCATTTAAAACTGCAGGCTTAGCATTTTGGATGGCATCGTGGTGGGTAAGTGAGGTTGTGCCTATTCCGGCTACAGCACTACTTCCGTTAGTGATTTCACCTATCGTAGATATAGCGGCTATAAAAAGTGTTGCAGCTCCTTATGCGCATCCGCTGATCTTTTTATTTTTAGGCGGCTTTTTAATCTCAATTGCTATGGAGCGTTGGGGATTACACAAGCGTATTGCATTAAGAACTATGCTTTATGCAGGTAAAAAACCAAGCTTACAAATTTTAGCCATGATGTTAGTGACTGCATTTTTATCAATGTGGATGTCGAATACCGCTACCGCAGTAATGATGTTGCCTATTGCCTTATCTATCACTCATTTAGTTAAAAGCTCAGATCCTAGTAATGAGGGGTTTGGTAAAGCACTTTTACTATCTATTGCTTATGGTGCGAGTATTGGTGGTATTGCTACTTTAATTGGTACTCCACCGAATGCATTAATGGCTGCATACCTATCAGATAGCTACCAGATTGAAATTGGCTTTGCCCAGTGGATGATAGTTGGTGTGCCCTTAGCACTTGGCATGTTAATCATCAGTTGGATTTGGCTAACTAAGTTTACCTACAAAGTTGATGCGAATGTACAAGCAAACAAGCGAATTGACACTAAAGCGGTATTTTCTTCTCAGCTAAAAGAATTAGGTGAAATGCAACGTGCTGAAAAGGGCGTGTTGTTTGTATTTGCGTTTGCGGCTGTTTGTTGGATATTCAGACCATTACTAGGCGATGTGACCGGCCTTAAAATTTCAGATACGGGTATTGCAATTGCAGCGGCATTATTATTATTTGTACTTCCTGCAAATAAAGGCAGTGATGAGCGAATTTTAGATTGGGAAAGTGCAGCTAAAGTACCTTGGGGTGTGTTGCTTTTATTTGGGGGGGGCTTGACGCTAGCCTCGCAAATTAAATCATCTGGATTAGCTGTCTACATTGCCAACATGATTGAGGGGGCCAGTGCAATTCCTTTAGTTATGAGCATTCTTGTGGTGGTGGCACTTATTACTTTCTTAACGGAAATTACCAGTAATACGGCAACAGCCGCAGGCTTTTTACCATTGCTGGGGCCTGTTGCTGAGTCAATAACTGGCAGCCCGTTAGTGTGGGTTATTCCAGCTGCGATTGCGTGTAGTTGTGCGTTTATGATGCCAGTAGCCACACCACCCAATGCGATTGTGTTTGGCTCGGGTGAAATTAAAATGAAAGACATGATCCGTGCTGGCTTTGTGTTAAATATTGTCGCTATTGTTTTAATTACCTTAGTAACAATGACCATAGCAGCTCAGGTTTTTGGCTTTTAATAGCTTCCCTCTAATTAGCTAACAAAACAGATAACCGATGCACACAAAAGCAGTGCATCGGTATGAGTTCCAACCAACCTTATGAGTGTTTTTGCAACGCTTTTCATTATGTTGCAAAATCACTCTTTATTGCTCGTGTAACAGATCAAGGTTATAGTCTTGAAAACGTTATAAATCGAGTAGCCTATTTTGACCACTGATACATTATCTACAGGGACTTTGCGTTCACAATTTAATGAACTAAAGCACTCTTTTGAAGACACCCCTTACTTACCCATTGAGCAACGCCTTGCTTTACTTAAGCAAGTACGCGCTAACATTGTAACGCTAGAGCAAGACTTAATTGCTGCAGTATCTAAAGATTTTGGTTACCGAACGGCCTTTGATACCTTAGTAGGTGATATTTTGCCCACCATGCAGGGGCTTGCACATATTATTAAAAAGTTACCTCGCTGGTCTAAGCCTAGTCATCGCAGCGCGGGGTTAAGCTTATGGCCCTCAAAAGTAAGTGTAACCTATCAGCCTATTGGCGTGGTGGGTGTGATTGCACCGTGGAACTATCCTATTCAATTGGCATTGGTACCGGTCATCACCGCGATTGCAGCGGGCAACAGGGTTATGCTAAAGCTCAGTGAATTTACGCCTAATACCAATGCGGTTCTTGAAAAAATATTTATAGGTGAATTAAGCCAACACTGCACCATTATTCAAGGTGGCAGCGAGGTGGCGAGTGAGTTTTCATCATTACCCTTTGCACATTTATTATTTACTGGCTCAACAGCGGTCGGTAAGTTGGTCATGGGCGCAGCGAGTAAAAATTTAACACCAGTCACTTTAGAACTAGGCGGAAAATCGCCAGTCATTGTGTTAGAAAAAGCAGACGTAAATAAAGCCGCTCGTGCTCTATTATTTGGCAAAATGGCCAATGCAGGGCAAATATGTGTGGCTCCTGACTACGTATTTGTTCCTAAAGCACTAGAACATCAGTTTATTAAAGCTTTGTGCACACTTTATAAAAAGCACTTTAAGCAAGGTGTTGAAGGGAAAAACCTGACCTCTATTATTAGTCCAGCTCATTATCAACGTCTGCTAGGTTATTTAGAACAAGCACAGCAACAAGGCGCTAAAATAACAAAGCCACTTGAGCAAAATCAACAAGACGCTGAAAAACACAGGATGGGTCTGCATATTGTGACGCATGTCACCGACGAGATGCAATTAATGCAAGAAGAGTTATTTGGGCCTATTTTACCGATTATGAGTTATGACAAATTAGATGATGCGCTTAATTATATTCGACTACGCCATCATCCATTAGCGGTTTATATTTTGGGCCAAGACAAGCAAGTGCAACAGTACATTATTAAGCAAACACTTAGCGGAACCGTTGCCGTTAACGATACATTAATACAAGTAGCTGCCGATGATGTACCATTTGGCGGGGTGGGCCATTCAGGAATGGGGCATTATCATGCTAAAGAAGGCTTTTTAACCTTTAGCCATGCAAAAAATACCTTAGTATCAGGCTCGTTTAATCCGCGTATAGGTTTATTACTTAAACAAAATAAATTACTGATCAAAGTGCTAAAGTGGCTTTATGTAAAATAGCCTGTAGTACTTAAAATAAAAAAGCTGAATGAATCACTTCATTCAGCTTTTTTAGTTATTCTTTTGGCTTAAAACATTCGCCCTTCACCCGCATAAGTACCCGCTAAAATTTTATTATAAATAGCATCGGCTTTTTCTTTAGCTTCAGCGACTTCCTTAGGGAGCATAGTGCGTTCATCAAGTTTACGACTGTGACTAGCTTGCATATTACCGTTATACTCAGCAATGGTATTCCACACATACGACATTTCAAGGTTTTTTGGCATTCCTAAGCCTTCGAAATACATCAGTGCTAAATTAAATTGTGCAAGAGTGTAATTATTTGCGGCGGCTTTTTCATACCATGTTCTGGCGGCTTTATAATCTTGGCTCACGCCATCGCCGTTGGCGTACATTACCCCTAAATTATACTGTGCAGCAGGAAGGTTTTTATTGGCTGCTTTCTCAAATAAGCTAATAGCCATTTGTTTGTCTAACTTTACGCCATTGCCTTCGTCATACAATACTGCAAGTGCAAACATCGAATCTACATGATTCTTTTTAACTGCTTGTTGATAAAGCTCTGCAGCTTTGTAGTAGTCGCGAGTAACTCCATGTCCGCCCTCGTACAACTTACCTAGTTCGTAAATACCTGGGGCATAGCCTTTGTCTGCAAGGTAATTAAACTCTTTTAGTGCTTCCTCAAATTGCCCTGCGTTTGCAGCTATTATGCCTTCCTCAAGCCCTGCATAAGCATAAGGTGTAGCAAGTATAATGCCCGCAAAGAACATTGCTTTTAAATTAGACTGTGACATATGCATGTCTCCAAATTAGTTATCGTTGTTGGTAAGCATCATAACGATTAATCATTTACTTCTTACTCGAGTAGCTAATAAATTATGAGCTAAATCAATAACGCCAACGTTTATAAATTAGATATACAAACGTATTAACAAGTAGCTTTAACTATAGCTCAAAAATTCTAAACTTAAGCACATAGCTATGATATAAATTGCGTTAGCTTGCGATTCTATAGAAAAATGAAAAAAATAAAAGCAAGCAGTAGCTTACATAATTACTTATGATGATTTTTGGCAACCAAAGCATCATACAACGGGGTCTTTTCATGTTAAATAATTTAAAAAATATAAAACTAGGCAAAATTATTTTTATAACCAGTTTGTTATTTATTACCAGCTGTTCAACGACATTTGCCTATAACAACCTAGGTTGGTTATCGTCATTTTGGATAGATGATTACGTTGATCTTAATAAAAGCCAATCTAAGCAGTTAAAAGCGATTATTAACGACACCCGAGATTGGCATCGTGAAGTTGAATTACCAAAATATAAAGCCGATTTACTCGACCTAAGACAATTGCTAAACAATGAAGCCGATACTGCGCAGTTGATGGATAAAATAACCCAAGTGAAGCAGCATTGGCGAAACTTGCTGTTGCATACTAGTGACCCTTTAATTGAGTTAGCGCTGACCTTAACCCCATCACAGCGAAGTGAAATGGTAGAAAATATTCGCGAGCAAATTAATGACGAAATCCAAGAGCACGCTTCATTAACTAAAGAGGAGCACCAACAGCAACGCTTAGAGAGACAACTAGATTACTACAAGCAGTGGCTTGGCAAACTCACTTCTGAGCAGCAAACGCTCATATCACAAGCCAATAGTGATCATACCCCTACCAGTGATTTATGGTACGACTATAAACTAACTCGTTTAGCCGCACTTGAAACCCTTTTTAGCCAGCAAACACTTAGCGAGGCAGAGTTTACCCAGCAATTACACACCATTATCACTGAGCGTGAGCAATATATGAGTAATGAGCTGCTTGAGCAAAATGAACAAAATTTAAAAGCTTATGCGCATTTACTACTCAAGTTAAATAAAACGCTGAGCGTTAAACAGTTAGCGCATGTTGATGAAGAATTTGCAGATTTAGTGGGTACTGTTAATGACTTGCTTACAGATTGAGGTTGTTTTCTAGTTCTTTTTACTTGTTTTCACTGGCTTATTTAGCTGAAAATTGTGATTTTTGCATTTCAGGGGTATTATAAGCCATCAAAAATATTTTAAGTTATCCATGGATATAGCTGCTCTTAATAGTACAAAAACGCTACGCAAGCACGTTCTTAAATGGATGTGTATTTGCTTTGGTTTTTTGTCGTTGGTGTTTGCCGTTTTTAATTTATCAGTAAATAATTTACACCTTGTTGGTGGTCTCGAAGTCGGCTTTTCCTTATTATGCTTGTATATTTTTAAGCACTCACAAAAACACTACCCTAAGCGCTGGCATGCCATTATCATGTGTTTAGCCATCTCTTTAATTGTGTTGTGCGGCACTTACTTAGCCCCCCTTAAAAACGGTCTGTTTTTATGGACATTTATTTTGCCTATTCTTTATTACTTACTACTTGGTAGGCGTTATGGGTTAATTTTGTCTTCGGCATTACTTTTTTTGCAGTTGATGGTGTTATCTCAAAAACTGCCACATTCATCGTTTTCAGCTTTTAACATAGGACTTAACTTATTATTCGTATACATAAGCATATGGGCCATATCTCATGTTTTTGAAGGTAATAGAGCTGATTTTTCGAAACGTTTAAAAAATTTAGCGTTACTTGATCCCCTAACCGGTGCTGGTAATCGTTTATCAATGAACCACTATTTTGAAGTAGAGCTCAGAGATAAATCTCAACTTTACTTATTTTTACTCGATTTAGACTACTTTAAACAAATTAATGATCAGTATGGGCACGAGGTGGGCGATAAAGTGTTGGTTGAGCTAGCAACATTATTGCGTGTCACTTTTGCTAAAGGGTATGTATTTAGAGTGGGAGGTGAAGAGTTTTCACTAATGAGCAACTTTGGTAGCCCGCAAGCAGCCTTAGCAATGGCAGAAAAGTTAAGACTCGCAATACAAAATAAGCACATCATTGCCAATGGTGAAACCATTAAGTTAACCGCTAGTATAGGCGTTGTTCAATACCAGCAACAAAGCCTTAGTGAACTAATAGACTTGGCTGATAAACAACTTTATAAAGCCAAAGAAACTGGCCGCAACGAGGTCTGTACTGATATTTTAGTGCATGGTTAAGTTTAGTGCGGCTTAATACATTTGTTCAAAATCAGGAATACTGTTTTCCCAAATCGGTTTTTCTTTACCAATATATTCACGTACAGCATCAAAAAATAACCGGGTTCTTACCGGTAAATCACGATGTGGGTATACTGCATACATGGCACTGTGTTCCATTAATTTTAGATCCGTTAATAAAGGCACCAGTTGTCCATCAATCACTTCTTTATCCAATATAAACGCGGGAGCTAAAACGTAAGTGGTTCCAGAGAGTGTTTTCATTAACAGTGCTTCAGCATCATTGGCTCTAAATACACTTTTAATTTTTTGTTCGCATTGTTCACCCAGGTGGTTGTAGTAACTTACTCCATCAACTCGCAGTGAACTACTTGCGTAACTAGCGGCGGGTAATTGTGCTAAATCAGTTATGTTTTTCGGCATTCCATAGGTTTCGATAAATGCAGGGGAAGCTAAAAGTAATAAACGATTACGCGCAATCTTTCGAGCAATCAAAGAGGAGTCTTTTGGCTCACCCACTCTAAATGCTAAATCAAATCCTTCTGAGACAATATCGACAAGCCGATCATCTAAACGAAGTTCTACTTCCACTTGCGGAAAGCGCTTTTGGAAATCATTGATCACTGGTTGTAAATAACGCCGACCAATTAAAGTCGATGAGGTAATTTTTAATACGCCACGAGGTTCTAAGTGATAATTCTCTGCCATACGCAGGGTATCGCCGAGTAGGCTTCGCAACTCGTCCGCTTTTTTTATCATTTCAGCGCCTGCTGCGGTAAGTGAAAACGAACGGGTGGTTCGATTTAATAGCCTCACGCCAAGCTCATCTTCTAAACGACTAATTTGTTTAGAGATCACGGAACGATCAATGTTGCGTATTTCAGCAGCTTTAGCAAATGATCCCTGCTCAACCACTTCAAGCAGCATTAAGAGTCGGCTTGTTGTATCCATTATTGCACCATTGTGTCACTTTGATGCCATTTTGGCACTAATGAATTTAAAAATCTATTGTTTTTGTCAACAAGTATGTTCCGTATTATGTATCGCCTAATTAACAGGAGCGTCGTTATGAACAAACACTTAGTTGCTACAGCCTTATCTGTTGCATTAATTACTCTGACCGGTTGTGCTGAGGAAAGCACAGCGCAATCAGCACCCGCACAACAATACCAAGCTATTGATGTAGCCCAAGTCCTGGTTAAGCCTGTGCAAAGTTGGCATACCTATACAACGCGCTTAGAGTCACCGCAAAAAGTGGCATTAATGCCGCGCGTATCAGGCATTATTGAGCAAATTGAATTTAAAGAAGGGGATGCTGTTAAACAAGGTGATGTGTTATTTCGCCTTGATGATCGTTCATTTGCAGCCACGGTAGCTAGTTTACAAGCTCAGGTTAAAAGTGCACAAGCGGCTCTTGAGCAAGCAAAAAGCGAGGCATCACGTGCAGTGCGTCTAACTGAGCGTAAAGCCATTTCTACAGAGCAAGCGCAAGCACGTACTTCAACGTTACGTCAGCGTGAAGCACAACTTGCCGCACTTAAAGCGCAGCTTAAAGCCGCTGAGCTTGACTTAGAGTTTACCTCTGTGGTTTCACCTATTGATGGAATTATCTCTCGCGCAAACATCACTAAAGGTAACAACGTCCTTGCCGGGCAAAGCGTGCTCACTTCAATTGTTTCAAATGACAAAATGTATGCTTACTTTGATGTCGATGAACGCACTTGGAACAATGCATTTGATGATGTTACTGCATCAAGCAAGCAACCTGTCGTTATGCAAAAAGTAGGGCAGAGTGATTTTAATTACAACGGCCACATCAACTTTATAGATAACCAAATTAATGCTTCTACTGGCACATTACGTGTACGAGCGGTATTTGAAGATCGTAGTAACGAGCTACGCTCAGGCTCTTTTGCACGGATTAAATTGGCTGCCAATGCAATACGCGAAACCGTCATTATTCCAGATAGAGCTATTGGTACTGATTTAAAAAATCGTTTTGTTCTTACTGTGGGCGAAAATAATGTACTGCAATATAAATTGGTTACTGTAGGTGAGCGCTATGGCGCATTACGTGCCATTACCTCTGGCCTTAAACAAGGTGATGTGATTGCCGTGAATGGGCCAGCTCGCGTAGGACCTGGCATGCCAATATCACCAAATAAAGTGACAATTAATACCCAAGGTGTGGCATTTACACTCACTGCTAACCCTGCCGATTTAGTTGCTAAGCAATAAGGTTATTAAATGAAATTTTCACACTTTTTTATCCAGCGACCGATTTTTGCGGCCATGCTGTCGCTGATTATTTTGATTGCAGGTGGCATTTCTTTATTTCAGCTGCCAGTCAGTGAATACCC
Source organism: Pseudoalteromonas sp. US3C1013 (assembly GCF_048401115.1). Classification (GTDB taxonomy): domain Bacteria; phylum Pseudomonadota; class Gammaproteobacteria; order Enterobacterales; family Alteromonadaceae; genus Pseudoalteromonas; species Pseudoalteromonas undina. The sequence goes on from NZ_CP183076.1 coordinate 552,330, forward strand.
AGAAGTTGTGCCACCCACAGTGGTAGTGACAGCCAGTTACCCGGGCGCAAACCCAACGGTTATTGCACAAACAGTGGCAACACCGCTTGAACAAGAAATAAACGGTACTGAAAACATGCTATATATGTTTTCACAAGCGACCAGTGACGGGCGCATGACTTTAACCGTAACATTTGCCTTAGGGACGGATTTAGACCGTGCTCAAGTACAGGTGCAAAACCGAGTAAATAGTGCATTACCGAGGTTACCACAAGAGGTACAGCGTTTAGGGGTAGTTGCTGAAAAGTCATCACCCGATTTAACCATGGTGGTGCATTTATATTCACCCCAGAATAGCCATGATACGGCGTATTTATCAAATTATGCCGATTTAAACATTAAAGATGAAATAGCTCGTTTACCTGGCGTGGGTGATATTCAGTTATTTGGTGGTGGTAAATATGCTATGCGTGTGTGGTTAAATCCAGATGCATTAGCAGCACGTGAGCTTACAGCAACCGATGTTGTGGCTGCTTTGCGCTCGCAAAATCAGCAAGTTGCAGCGGGTAGCTTAGGTGCTCAACCAATCTCTAACGATAGCCAATTTCAAATTTTATTAAACGTGAAAGGCCGCCTAAATAGCATTGAAGAATTTAAGCAGGTCATTATTAAAGTAGGTGAGCAAGGGCAACTTACGCGTTTGTCAGATGTAGCGCGTGTTGACTTAGGCCAAGACTCGTACTCACTGCGTGCTGAACTTGATAATCAACCCGCATTGGCAATGCCAATATTTCAACGCCCGGGTTCAAATGCAATTGAGCTTTCAGATCAGGTCCGTGAAACCATGGCACGTTTATCGAAAGATTTTCCTGAAGGTGTTGAATACGACATTGTTTATGATCCAACTGTGTTTGTTCGTGGCTCTATTGATGCGGTAATAGCGACATTGCTTGAAGCAATCGCATTGGTTGTTATTGTAGTTATTGTATTTTTACAAACGTGGCGCGCATCTATTATTCCGCTTATAGCTGTGCCAGTTTCACTCATTGGTACCTTTGCTGTAATGCAATGGCTTGGTGTTTCTATTAATACCTTATCGCTATTTGGTTTAGTACTGGCTATAGGTATTGTGGTTGATGATGCGATTGTAGTGGTCGAAAATGTTGAACGAAATATAGAAAACGGCTTATCGCCGCTTGAAGCAACACGCGTTGCAATGACAGAGGTAACCGGCCCAATTATTGCGATTGCATTGGTATTGTGTGCGGTATTTATTCCAACGGCCTTTATTACTGGACTTTCTGGACAGTTTTATAAGCAATTTGCTTTAACCATAACTATTTCAACAGTTATTTCAGCGTTTAACTCACTGACATTGTCACCGGCGCTAGCAGCCTTATTGTTAAAATCGCACGACGCAAAACCAGATGCGTTTACCCGCTTATTAGATAAGTTATTTGGTCGCTGGTTATTCAAGCCATTTAATCGACTGTTTAACCGTGGTGCAACAGGGTATGAAAAGCTAGTACAAAAGCTTATTCGTATGAGCGTGGTGGTAATGGTTGCCTATGTTGCTTTAGTTGGCGGTACGATTAAGCTGTTTGACGCAGTACCTGGTGGCTTTATACCACAGCAAGATAAGCAATACTTAGTTGCCATTGCGCAGCTACCAGATGCAGCAAGCTTAGACAGAACTGAAGCGGTAGTAAAACAAATGCAGCAAATAGCGCTCGAGGTTCCTGGTGTTGCAAACACCGTGGCGTTCCCTGGTCTATCTGTAAATGGTTTTACTAATAGCCCTAACAGCGGCATTGTGTTTACACCATTGGCGCCTTTTGCAGAGCGTACCGATCCGAGTATGTCGGCTTCGGCTATTGCAGCGCAACTAAACCAGCGTTTTGCAGCTATTGATGAAGCGTTTGTGGCTGTATTTCCACCACCGCCCATTCAAGGCTTAGGCACCACCGGTGGCTTTAAACTGCAAATTGAAGATAGAGCTAACAAAGGCTTTGAAGCATTATTTAATAGCTTGCAATCAGTGATTGCCGCGGCGCAAAAAGATCCGGCGTTAATGGGGCTGTATTCAAGCTTTAGAATTCAAGTGCCGCAAATGGATATTGATATTGACCGCGAGCAAGCACTTATCCAAGGTATTGCGCTTGATGAAGTATTTAACTCATTGCAGATTTATTTAGGCTCAGTGTATGTAAACGACTTTAATATGTTTGGTCGTACCTACCAAGTAAATGCTCAAGCAGATGCTGAATTTAGGGTAGACCCAGAGCAAATACTAAACCTAAAAGTACGTAATCGTGCAGGTAATATGGTGCCACTAGGCTCAGTGCTTACGGTAACGCCAACTATAGGCCCTGATCGTGTTATGCACTACAACGGTTACCCAAGTGCTGAACTTAACGGCAGCCCAGCGCCAGGCTACAGCTCAGACCAAGCGCAAACAGCGATTGAAAATGTATTGGCGAAAACGCTACCTACTGGTATTGAATATGAGTGGACTGAGGTAACGTATCAGCAAGTACTTGCCGGCAATACTATGGTGTACGTGTTCCCACTGGTGGTATTGCTTGTGTTTATGGTACTGGCTGCACAGTATGAAAGCCTACGTTTACCATTGGCCATTATTTTAATTGTACCTATGACTATATTCTCTGCGTTATTAGGGGTGTGGTTTGTAGGCTCAGACAACAATATATTTACCCAAATAGCGTTAATTGTACTGGTGGCACTGGCCTCTAAAAACGCCATTTTAATGGTGGAATTTGCCAAAGATAAACACGACACTGGATTATCGCACCTTGAGGCTATGTTGGCAGCGTGCCGTATGCGTTTACGTCCTATTTTAATGACCTCAATTGCCTTTACCGCGGGTGTTATTCCGTTAGTGTTAGCAACCGGTGCCGGTGCTGAAATGCGTCATGCAATGGGTAACGCAGTATTCTCAGGTATGATTGGTGTGACTGTATTTGGGCTATTATTTACGCCAGTGTTTTACATGCTGGTGGTAAAAAAGCAGCGCGCTGAGGAGTCTTCAAATGACTAAATTACATTTAAACAAATTTAAAATGCCGGCATTTTTAGGCTCAGTGTTAGCGATTGCAGTGTTATCTGGCTGTGCGAGCAAAATAGATACAGCAGCTGAGCAACAACAAGTAAACGAGTTTGTTGCCCAAGCAATATCGGCAGAACAGTATGTTGGTGAAGATGAGCAAAACTGGTGGTACAAGTTAGGTTCAGCGCAATTAAACCAGCTTGTTAGTAACGCATTAGCTAATAACTACGACTTACAAACGAGTCAGTTAGTGCTTAAAAGTGCGTTGGCACGTATTGGTGAACAACAAGCACAATACTTACCGCAAGGCGGTGTTGAGGTTGGAGCTAAACGAAGTGGACTAGGCGATACCAATAACCGACAGTCAAGTGCAAATGTTGCACTTGACTGGCAGTTCGACTTATTTGGTCGAATAACTGCACTCGTTGATGCCGCAAATTCACAAGCTATGAGCCAAGCAGAGCAAGTTAGGCTATTACAAATTGAAGTTGTGTCATCTGTGGTTAAAGGGTTTGCCAGCTATCAGGGCAACCTGCAAAAGCAACAAATTATTGAAATGCAAATAGAAGCACTTGAACAAAGCATTCAAGTGCTGCAGGCGCAAGTAGATGAAGGTGTGGCAAATGAGCTTGATTTAAACCGCACCATGGCGCAACTTAGGCAGCAACAAGCGCTCATTCCGGCGATTGAATATGCTAAGTTTCGTGACTTATCTACGCTGGCGGTATTAAGTGCACAACCAACGCAATCACTGAGTATTAAAGATGAACGTGCTGTATTGAGCAAGGCATTTCAAGTGTCACTAGCAAAGCCAAATCAAGCGATTGCACTGCGGCCCGATATTAGCCGAGCATTATATGACTTTAGCCAAGCAAATAGTTTAAGTGTGGCAGCCAGTAAAGCTCTATTACCCGATATCAGCTTAAGTGGTTTTGCAGGCGTACTAAGTTTGGGCAGTAATGGTTTTAGCGACACCCAGCAGCAGTGGCAAGTTGCAACACAAGTACAATGGTCTTTATTGAGTTATCCTGCGTTGTTGGCTCAGCGTGATGCGCAGCAGTTTTTAAGTCAAGCTGCTTATACTGACTATCAACAAGTGGTGTTAAAAGCGATTAACGAGAGTGAACTTTCATTGCAATACTTGGTCAATCAAGCACAGCAATCGCGTTTTGCTGAGCAGCGGTATCAGTTTGCTAATAATGCATTTTTACAAGCACAAGCAATGTATGAAGAAGGGCAAATTCCTTACTTAGAGTTGTTAGATGCACGTCAGGATGTTTTAATAGCACAAGAAAATGCCGTTGATTCAACTATTTCATCGTTACTGGCTAAGGTAAATGCTTACCAGTCATTTAATGGACGATGGAGTTACGCGTTAAGTAATACTAACTAGTAGAGTTTTTGATGCCTAATACTGTAGTTACAAACCCAGATACTATTCCTTCATCTATGCAGGCTATTGCCTTAATAGAGCCTAGTGAGGATATTAACTTAACGGATATTCAATTACCTGTGCCTCAATGCACAGGTAATGAGCTGTTAGTAAAAGTGGAGTATGTTGGTTTAAATCCGGTGGATGCGCAATTTGCTAAATCTGGCTTTTGTTTATGGCAGTATCCGCATGTTTTAGGCTTGGATGCAGTGGGTGTAGTGGTTAAAGCGGGTAAAGGCGTATTTCCTGGCGTGGGTGAGCGTGTAATGTGGCACGCCAGTATTGGTGAGCAAGGGATATTGAGCGAATACGCAAAAGTGCCTAATTATGCAGTGTCTATCATTCCGCAGCAATTAGCCAGTGATAAGGCTGCTACTTTGCCCTGCGCCGGAATGGCAGCGCTTATCAGCTTAGATAAATTAGCCGTAACTGAGGGCGATACCCTCTTTGTTGAAGGCGGGGCAGGTGCTGTAGGTCAATTTGCTATTCAATTTGCAAAGCAGCGTGGTGCCGATGTATTTACAACCGCCTCCAAGCGTAACCACAAATTGGTTAAGCAGCTAGGGGCTGATGTAGTCTTTGATTACAACGACAAAACCTTATGTGACAAAATTCGCCGAGAGCTTGGCCCACAAGGATTTGATGCCGTTATTGATATTATGGGTGGGGAATCGACCATTCAAAATATCGAACTAATGCGTTTTTGCGGTCGTATTGCTTGTTTAAACCCACTGCCTAATTTTGAACAGCAGCTAATGTACCGTAGAGCACCCAATATTAGTATTGTATCCTTAGGTGGCGCGTGGTTAGCCAATAGCCTATGCGCGCAGCAGCGCATGAGTTTTATGGGTAATTTGTTGCTTGAAACGGTCTCTAATGGCGAAATAATTCCTCCAGAAGTATTAGCTGTTGATTTTAACGCAAAGGCTGTTTCTAGCGCATTAAATAAACAGCTTACAGGTGGTTTTACAGGTAAACAAGTGGTTAAAATAAGCTAGGTTTACTCACATTCCCATATTTAAAAAGCGCAGCCTAATTTTAGGCTGCGCTTTTTTGTTTCTACTTTATTACCAAATCTGTATTTACGGCGATATAAGTCTGAATTATTAAATTTTTTACAAAAAAAATAATAATTCAGCGTACAGTTGTAAGCCTTTTTATTTCAACAGTTTACGTTCAGGTAAAGAAAATAAATTGCAAAAACTGTTAATTAATTGAATAGAGTAATTGATCTAAACCGATTTTTATGACGTAATGTAGGTATTATTTATCTGGTCGGATGAGTTCGTTATGAGTTTACGTACAAAATTAAAAAAAGTATTACCAAGTATTTCAGTTACTGAGCAAGAAGCGCTAGACGCTGGCGATGTATGGCTAGAAGGGTCTATCTACCAAGGTAAACCAGATTTTAGCGCGCTACGCGATGTACCTGCGGCAAAATTAACCGCAGACGAACAAGCGTTTCTAGACGGTCCAGTACAAGAACTACTAGGCATGATTGATGATTCAGTCATTCAAAATGGTATTCATTTACCAAACGACATTTTAGAGTTTTTGAAAAAAGAGCGTTTCTTCTCGCTGATTATCCCTAAATCGTTTGGCGGTTTAGAGTTCAGCCCATACGCTAACTCAACAATTGTAGGTACTATCGCAACGAAAAGCTCAGCGGTTGCGGTAACTGTAATGGTACCAAACTCGTTAGGCCCGGGTGAGTTACTACTTCACTTCGGTACAGATGAGCAACAAGCACATTACTTACCACGTTTAGCAAATGGTACAGACATTCCATGTTTTGCATTAACCAGCCCAGAAGCAGGCTCTGATGCAGGCGGTATTCCTGATGTAGGTACCGTAACTAAAGGCATGTACAACGGTGAAGAAGTACTTGGCCTAGAAATTACATGGGACAAGCGCTACATTACACTCGCACCAATTGCTACTGTACTTGGTTTAGCGTTTAAAGTAGTTGATCCAGATGGTCTACTAGGTGGCAAAGAAAACCTAGGTATTACTTGTGCCCTTATTCCAAAAGAGCATCCTGGTGTAGAACTTGGTAACCGTCATGATCCTATGGGTATCCGTTTTTACAACGGTACTACACGTGGTAACAAAGTATTTGTACCAATGGACTTTATTATTGGTGGTCAGAAAAACATCGGTCGCGGTTGGCAAATGCTAGTTAGCTGTTTAGGCGCAGGTCGTGGTATTTCATTACCAGCATTGGGTGTAAGTACAGCACAAGTTGCATTTAAATCAGCTTCTGAGTACGCAGCAGTGCGTGAACAGTTTGGTTTATCAATTGGTCAATTTGAAGGTATTCAAGAAAAGCTAGCTGACATTGCAGGTAAAACATACCTACAAGAAGCAATGCGAGTATTAACAACTGAAGGTTTAGGCATGGGCTTAAAACCATCGGTAGTGACTGCAATCGCTAAATACCATATGACAGAGCTTGGTCGTGATGTACTTGACTCAGCAATGGATATTCAAGCGGGTAAAGCAATTCAGAATGGTCCTCAAAACACACTTGCTAGCGGTTATGTGGCGCAGCCAATTGCCATTACGGTAGAGGGCGCGAACATTCTTACTCGTAACCTGATGATCTTTGGTCAAGGTGTTATGCGTTGTCACCCATACTTACAATCTATGGTTGAGTCTATCCACAGCGATGACAAAAACGCAGATGCAGAATTTAACGGTATTTTACGTAAAACAATTGGTTACAGCACAGCAAACAGCTTACGTGCATTCCGCTTAGGTGTGCTACCGTTTACCGCGAGTGCAAACTCAGCATTACCAGAAGTACGTGACTACGAAAAAGCAGTGCAAAAACTATCAGCTAAATTAGCTGTATATGCTGACTTCTCGTTACTAGTACTTGGCGGTAAATTAAAGCAAGCTGAAATGCTTTCAGCACGTTTAGGCGATGTAATGAGCTTCTTGTATGCAGCTATGGCATCTATTAAGTATTACGAGCAAAAAGTAGCAAGCAGCGAGCGTGAGCAAGCGGCTCCTTACTTCCATTATGCGACTCGTTTTGCACTACAAAGTGCAGAAGAAGCATTGCACAAGTTCTTAGATAACTTCCCTGCAAGTGGTACTCGTAAGTTCATTCGTTTCATTACTATGAACTACTCAACTAAAATGCCAAAAATCAGCGATGATTTAATCCGTGAACTAGCAAAACAAGCTCAGCTTGATACGGCATTTAAAGCGCAAATCACGCATTTAGTTAAGCCAATTGAAGGTGATGGTCATCACATCAACGAACAAGCTTACAAAGCTAAAATGGCATCATTAGAGCTGTTAGCAAAAGTGAAAAAAGCGCTACGTGCTAAAACCTTCAAGCCGGGTACGCGTTTTTCAATCACACTTGAAAATGCACTTGCTGCAAAAGTAATTAACGACGCTGAATTTGTTCAGTTAAGTGATTACAATAAAAAGCGTGAAAAAGCGATTCGTGTTGATGAGTTCGACTTCGATATGAACATCCTAGACGACAACGCACAGCCAGTTAATCCGCTTAAAAGCGTGGTTAACCAATAAAATTCAATAATGCAAAGCGCCTGCAGTTTAGGCGCTTTTATTGATACAAAATTAGTGTGGAGTCCTGCTTGAGTAACATCAAGCGGGACTTTTTTATGGGTGTAATTCAAGCTCAGAGATAATGACGACTAATTTGATGGTACAGAACATTATTAAACGTTGTTTTAGTGTATTTTAACAATGGGTGGTAAATAAGCTACGTAATTACTTGTTTACATTAGAGTTGTTTAGTGGAATTATTGAGCGTATATAATATACGCTGTTTTGAGGGTTATAACTCCCAAAGTGGTGTTTAATGAGCTGTTATGTTTTAGGGAAAAATTATGATTTATACGACAACGGAAACTGTTCCAGGCAAGGAAATCGAAGCTGTATTGGGCATAGTCAATGGTAACATGGTTCAGTCTAAGCATGTTGGTCGAGATATCATGGCTGGTTTAAAAGGAATTGTGGGCGGCGAACTCAAAGGCTATACCGAGATGTTGATGGAAGCTCGAAATATAGCGGTAGAACGATTAATAGAAGATGCAAAAAAGTTAAATGCCGATGCAATAGTAGGAATACGATTTACAACTAGCTCAGTTACTGATGGTGCATCAGAAATATTAGTGTTTGGCACAGCAGTTAAACTTCGAACATAACAAACAATTTAAGCAGATTCGCAACGCGTGGTATTTTTGTGTTTTCTTCCAAAGCCAAGAAATGAGGACGCTTTCCTCTTTTCTGCACCGTATTAATAAAAGAACAGCTTGCCTAAAAGTTTAAAGCTGGCAATGAGTTACATGATTTGTAATTAATATTAAAAATAATTAAGGGGACATGAATTGCTCATAAAAAGAGGAAAGTGTCCTTTGATAAAGTTGTTATACGCTAATCGTTAGCATCATGGTATTCAACTCAACTCTCGGAATTTTTTTGGAAAATTATGTTTTTTAGTGAAATATATATTGATAATTTTAAAACCCTAAGAAAAGTAAGAATTAAACTAAATAAAGAGTTGAATGTATTTACTGGTACAAATAATGCTGGAAAAACAACTATTCTTGAAGCCTTAGCACTTTGGAACGAATGCTTTAGAACTCTTATTGTGAAAGCAAAAAAAGCGGATAAGCAGAACAAAATTCATTTGGGAGATTTTCGTTTAGGTAAAAAAAATAATAATTATATCGATCATCGTTCAATAACCTCTGTCCGTACTTCAAGATATGAAGATATTTTTTATGAAATGGATAAAAATAATCAAATTGTGATATCTGTTAAATTAATTGGTCAAGATTTTGAGCTTGTAATTCCAATTCGGATCAGACAAGCAAATGGTGGTAATTATCTAATATATATAGATAATCATGACAATTTCGATTTTGAAACTTTCAACTCAAACTTAAGTTTACCTACACCGTTCTCTGCCATTTATGCATCACCTGTCGCCGCACTTGTTTCCGATGAAAAGTATGTTACTCCACCTCAAGTAATTCAACAGATTCTCTCTAGGAAATCATTTTTAGTATTAAGAAACAGGATTGCGAAATTACAAAACAGCCAAAATTTCTCAAGTTTTGAGAATGATGTTTCGTACATACTATTTGAGTCAGAGCATTCAGTATCCTTTGAGGTTATTGGAAATATATATAGTGATGTAAAGGTTAGTGTTAATGTTGATTTTGGAAATCAAGATACAGCGAAGGATATCTCTCTACTGGGCAGTGGTACTCTGCAAATAATTGAGTTAATGCTAGCAATTCATGAGGACCGGTCCGATCTTAACCTTATTATGTTAGATGAACCTGATTCGCATATACACAGAGATATCCAAAAAAGATTAATAGATGTGTTAGTTAGAAACTCACTAAAGGCACAAGTATTTTTAACAACCCATAATGAAAGTTTAATTAGGGCAACTCAGCCTAAAAACATATTTCACATAAGTAACTCAGGTGATGGGCTGACTGAATTAGAAATTAAGCCAATAACTGAGAATAACCCAGTTAGCTTGAAAGTAGGAATTCAACCATCAGGTAAATCAAAGGTTATAAAAGCACTTGGAAATAGTGACTCTCTAGATATACTAGATTGTTTAGAAGCTAAAAAAATTGTTTTCGTTGAAGGTGAAGATGATGCTTTATATATCAGAAATATATATGAAAAGGTATCAAATAAGACTCTTGATGATTATGTTTTTTGGTCGCTGAATGGCTTAGATACATTTATAGACTGTATCAATCATTATAAAGGATTTTTTCAAGTCATTGCTAATGGGCATAACTTATGGGACAAATCTATTTCAATAATCGATGCTGATTACATGACAAGTGATCAACGAGTTAAGCTTGTTACTCAATTGAATACAAAAATTAAGTTGCCAAGCTTTATATGGGGGGAATATACAATTGAAGGGTCTTTACTTTCTAACCCAACAGTAATAAAGGAACTTGTATATCGTGTGTTCATGGAAAAAGCAATCGATATTGAAAAATCAGTAATATTTGATGGCATTACACAAGTAATCAATAAACATTGCGAGCTTATGTTGGAACTTTTGAATTCGGATTGTAACTTTCAAAAGAAAATTACGGGGCAGATGCTCAATAGAAATCAAAAATGGGAAGAGAGTGTTGGGATAAAGAATCTATTTTCAGGTGGTGGGCATAATTACCTCATCGATTATCAATGTTATGCTCGCCCGTTATTACAACAAAATAATATGTGTCACATCATGACAAAAGATGACCTCGAAATATTAGTTGGGGATATATTTAAACACTTTAATGTTGAGATAGATTATTCACCACTTCCTGCATTTGAGTTTTTATTGAAATATTATGATAACTCCCTTGACGTGCCATCTTGGAAAAAGATGGTTCAATTCATTGAGAGCGTATAATAAGTTGCTTAAATAGAATAAAAGCAGTTGGCCATCGCTTCGCGATTATAGCCAACCATTCATCTGCTTAGCAGGGCGTTATATTTACAGAAGGATTTTATATATGTGGCAAGCAAGACGCAGTTATTTAGATGGTTACGAAGCAAAGCCATTTAATTCAAATACGGATGATAGTCAGGCTCAAAGAGATAGGGCTAGAATCATTCATTCCTCTTCATTTAGGAGATTACAGTCAAAGACGCAAGTTTTAGGAATCGGTGAAAGTGACTTTTACAGAACACGACTAACTCATTCATTAGAAGTCGCCCAGATTGGCTCTGGAATTTGTGAGCACTTACGAGAAAAGTATAAAGATAGAGAAGATTACCTTGAGTGGATTCCAACACTAAGCCAGATTGAAGCAATTTGTTTAGCTCACGATATAGGCCATCCTCCATTTGGACATGGCGGAGAAGTCGCTCTGAACTTCTATATGAACGATCAAGGTGGTTTTGAAGGTAATGGGCAAACATTAAGAATTGTTAGTAAACTAGGTGAGTACTCGCCAGATTGTGGTTTAGACCTAACTCGTAGAACAATGTTGGGGCTACTAAAATATCCAGTATTACATAAAGAAGTGGCTGATTACTCCAGCATATGTGGTTGTAAAACTAAGATTAATATTGATGGCTATAAACCACCCAAATGTATCCATGATGATGATAGTGATACTTTAAATTGGATTCTTGATGGAATTCCTGAAAATGATCAATTGCTATTTCGAACACTAACAGAAAAAGAGGATGGTGTTTCTAAAGCACAGTTTAAAGGTTTTGACACATCAATAATGGAATTGGCTGATGACATTTCTTATGGCGTTCATGACTTAGAAGATGCATTGGCTCTAAAGTTAGTTACTTTTAAACAATGGAATGATGAAGTTATAACAAAGATGGGAAGTGGCAATGTCATATATAATGATATTGATTTCTTTAATGAAAAGCTATTTTCAGAATCGAATAAAGACCGCAAGCATGCAATTAGTAAGTTAATTGGTTATTTTATACCTAGCATTGAGGTATACGAAAAGACCGAGTTTGAAACGCCATTGCTTAAATATCAGGTGAAAATGTCTGACGAAGCAAAATCATTACTTAAACTATTAAAGAAGTTCGTATTCAAGAATGTAATAAAAAGACCAGAAGTTCAAACTCTAGAGTATAAAGGGCAACAAATGGTTCTTAGTTTGTTTGAAGTTCTTCAAGAAAATCCCAAACGTTTACTTCCTACATCTACTTATAAAAAGTATCTAGATACAACGAATAAAAAACGAGTAATATGTGACTATATTTCAGGTATGACCGATAGTTATGCTACTAAGTTGTATCACAAGCTGTTCAGTCCTGATATGGGATCTATCTTTGATCGAATGTAAATATAACAAACTGTTTAAGAGTGATTCGCAACGCATGGCATTTTTACTATGCGTTGGTTTTAGTGTTTAAGGTGGTATGCGGCGGCTTTATATTGCGTTGCTCACACCTTAACAGGGCGTTATGTTCTTTGGAGGTCAATTGGAAGATTTAGTGTTAATCTTAAACATTGTTGTGGTGGTATCCATATCCATCTGTGGCTTTCTTATTAGAAACTACTTTCCCAAGTATCTATCTGAAAAAGCCAAAAACTTAGCGACAAAAGAAGATATTGGGCAGATTACAGACCAAGTAGAATCTATTAAACGTCAGCATGCTGTTGAACTTGAAAAGATCAAGACGGAACTAAATGTGAAAGGTGCTCTACGTCAGTCATTTAAATCTAAGAGTTTGGACGCGCTGACTGCAATTGATGAGTTACTCGTAGAAATTCATCTATACAGTTGGAAACAACTCGCAGAACGATCACCAAATGAACATTACGTCTGGAGTAATGTCGACACTTTAGCCGACAATCGATATTTTCATTATTATCGCGTCGCTATAGATAAAGTTAAAATGGTTCACGGTCTTTACCTTACTTCAGTTGCAAAGCAAGCTTTGTCAGACTTATCTCAATCTATAGGTATGCTATCTAGTATGGAACTTGCTCTCAGTAATGATCCTGACGAAGCAATTTTAGAATCAGCAGTCTCAGGTTATTCGTCAGCTATTGATTCTGTCGAAAAGTGCAGAAAGAAACTAATACACGAGCTTGGAGTACAAAGCTAACAGAGTATTTAAGAGTGATTCCAACGCTTGGTAGTTTAGTTTCGCTCAAGTATAGCCAAGAGCTGCTCATCCCTTAACAGAGCGTTAGCTGTTTTTTTTAGCTGAGTTAATTAAATCAATAATGGAGATATAAATATGGAAATTAATCATTCAAGCAAATCCTTACTTAATTTTTTGATCCCTTTCTTAACTGCGTATTTCGTGTCAAAGGGTTTATTTTATTTGTTCTCTTTTGAGTATTCTATATTTTCAGATGCTTTTGATATTCAAAAACTACTAATTGATATTAGCGTCTTTGGGGTGTTATTTTATATTGGTTCAATTGGTGCTAAGCACCTACAAGTACTAAAAGAAAGTAAAACAGACACCCATCTTAAACTTTGTACTTTCAATGTTTTCAAACCATGCTTTAGGTAATATAAATAACAAGCAGGATGTGCCTAGCAATTGCAAGAAAACGGCAGGTTAGTTTTGCTATTAACAGTGTATTTCATGTTGTGCGCGAAGGGCGTTTTTATTAAGAGCTTTTATTTAAAACACCGTCTAATGTTAAACTAACTAAAATTTAGCAACCTAATATGGCTATGTCTTTTTATCTTCCATTACTTACCCCGTATTTTGAACGTATAGCTATTGGCGAAACCCTAACCTCACTTTGGAGTGGCTGTGGTCAAATTGTGAAGTGCCAACTTGATGAGCAAGCCTGTGTTATTAAAGCGATTAAAGTACCCGATCACATTAATCACCCTAAAATTAAACAAAGCAACTTTGCACTTAATAGAAAGCGTGACTCTTACCACGTTGAATATACGTTTTATCAGCAATTTAGCCATAAATTGCCTAAGCAAGCAGCAAGTATTGAATGCATTAAAGCAATCAACAAGGGCGATGAGTTTGCCTTGGTGTTTAAAGATTTTTCAAAGCAGGGGTACAGCCAAGCAACCACCGAGGATATAAAAGCCATATTAAAGTGGTTGGCACATTTTCATGCCTTTCATTTAAATACAAAGTTTGATGGTTTATGGGCGCAAGGAAGCTATTGGCATTTGGGTACACGTCCTGATGAATTTAATAACTTACCTGAAAAGTCCGATATTAAACAGGCTGCATCTCTGTTAAACGGCGCATTAAAGCAGTGTAATTATAAAACATTAATTCATGGTGATGCCAAGCTTGCTAATTTTGCCGCTAATAGCCAAGGCAATATACGCGGTTACGATTTCCAATATGTGGGTGCGGGTGTTGGGGTGGTCGATGTAATGTATTTTATGACCAGTTGTATGGATGAATCTGAGCTTCATAAACACGCACAGAGCTACCTTGATTATTATTTTAGCCAATTGAAGCAAGCTCTGAGTGACTATCAACCACACATTAATGCTGATGATGTTGTTACACAATGGGCTCATTTATGGCCAGTGGCATGGGCAGACTTTTATCGGTTTTTACTTGGGTGGAGCCCCGAGCACAAAAAAGTTAACAGCTACATGCATGATCAGGTAAATAATTGGTTAGCGAGTAACAACTCATAAACACAAAAATCTTTATAGTTGTGGCTAAATTAAATATTTTGGCACGAACTATAAAATCAAGACTAAAATTAACAGTCAAACGGCCTGTTTTAATATAAAATACGTCAAATTTTTTATCACTAGGTTTATTACTATGGCTATTCACGTTATTTCTCATCCCCTTGTTCAACATAAGTTAGGTTTAATGCGCGCGCATGGAATTAGCACGAAAAGTTTTCGCGAGTTGTGTTCAGAAGTGGGCACATTATTAACTTACGAAGCCACTAAAAACCTAGAATTAGAAGATAACGAAATTACAGGTTGGGACGGTAATAAACTTAAAGTTGAGCACATTAAGGGTAAAAAAATTACCGTGGTGCCAATTTTACGTGCGGGCCTTGGGATGATGGACGGCGTAATGTCATTACTCCCTGCGGCTAAAGTGAGTGTAGTGGGTTTAGAGCGCAACGAAGAAACGCTTGAGCCAGTACCCTACTTTGAAAAACTAGTGGGTAATATTGATGAGCGTTTAAGCTTAGTGATTGACCCAATGCTGGCTACTGGTGGTTCTATGATCGCCACCATTGATATGCTTAAAAAAGCAGGCTGTAAAGACATTAAAGTAATCGTACTGGTTGCTGCACCTGAGGGCGTTGAAAAAACATTAGCCGCTCACCCAGATGTAGAGATTTTTACTGCCTCAGTTGATAGCCATTTAAATGAAAAAGGCTACATTATCCCAGGGCTTGGCGATGCAGGTGACAAAATTTTTGGTACGGTTTACTAAGGTTTAGCAGTGCAAAATAATTCTACATTTTCTATAAAAACTATTCTAACCGGTGCCCAAATGCTGTTTGTTGCATTTGGTGCGTTGGTACTAGTGCCTATTTTAACCGGCCTAGATCCTAGCGTTGCGTTGTTTACCGCTGGTTTAGGTACTTTGTTGTTTCAATTTGTGACTAAAGGCCAAGTGCCTATCTTTTTAGCGTCGTCATTTGCGTTTATTGCACCCATTATTGCCTCAGTGCAAATGTGGGGCATACCGGCCACGATGGGTGGTTTAATGGCGGCGGGCTTTACTTATATGCTATTAAGTTTATTGGTGAAGTTTAAAGGTACAAAAACCTTACATAAAATTTTGCCGCCAATTGTGGTAGGCCCAGTGATTATGGTAATTGGTCTAGCGCTTGCGCCTGCGGCGGTTAATATGGCCATGGGTAAAAGTGGCGATGGTGGCACACAAATTATTGCCTACGACAGCGCTATTATTATCTCTATGTTCTCATTGCTCGTTACTTTAGTGTTTGCCGTGTGGGGTAAAGGGGTATTTAAATTAATACCTATTTTAGCCGGTGTTGTTGCCGGTTACACGCTATCGTTATTTATGGGTATAGTGCAATTTGAAGCCGTAAGTAATGCGCAGTGGTTAGCTGTGCCAAACTTTGTGTTACCAGAGTTTAAATGGCAAGCCATATTATTTATGGTGCCGGTGGCAATTGCGCCTGCTATTGAACACATTGGCGACATGATGGCAATTAGCCAAGTTACAAAAAAAGACTATTTGAAAAAACCAGGACTACATCGCACCTTATTTGGTGATGGTTTAGCCACGTCTGCCGCATCCTTATTTGGCGGCCCACCGAACACCACTTACTCAGAGGTAACCGGTGCGGTAATGCTTACTAAAAACTTTAACCCTAAAGTAATGATGTGGACTGCCATTATCGCAATTTGCTTAGCATTTGTTGCTAAAATGGGCGCTAGTTTGCAAACCATTCCGGTGCCAGTAATGGGCGGAATAATGATTTTATTATTTGGCTCTATTGCGGTTATTGGTTTAAACACCTTAGTTAAATCGGGCGATGACTTAAGTGAACCGCGTAATTTAAGTATTGTGGCACTTATTTTAATTTGTGGTATTGGTGGTATGTACATAGGTAGTAGTGAGTTCAGCCTAGAAGGTGTGAGCTTATGTGCTATTTTAGGCATAGTATTAAACTTAGTATTACCCAAAGCACAGAGCAACCAGAGTTAAGTTTGCACTGTGGTTAAAAATATTGCACCAAAAAAGCGCATTTTAAATGCGCTTTTTTTTTAACCTACTAAAAAGTAACAATAAATAATATTGGTCTAGTAACTGCATTTCCTTAGTCATACCCTATAGTTGACTCAGGGATTGTTATATGGAGACCAAGAGTGTGGATATAAATGCTTTTTTAGTAAAACACCAACTGCCATTGAAATATCAGTATATTAGCGAGCAGTATTTTTCTGCTATTGCGCAGGACATTCTAACCAGTAAAAAAACAGCCCCTATATTTGTCGCAATTAATGGCTGCCAAGGCTCAGGAAAAACCACACTTGGTGATTATTTAGTAACTTGGTTTAGCCAAAATACCCACCTAAACTGTGTTGCGCTTTCTATTGATGACTTTTATTTATCAACTCAAAAACGCCAACAGTTAGCGCAAGATGTGCATTGTTTATTCGCCACTAGAGGCGTTCCGGGTACACATGATGTTGCGCTGATGGATAACACCATTAGCCGTTTATTAAATACTGAAGTAAATGTACCGCTGCCGCGTTTTGATAAGCAACAAGATGAACCCGTAGCAAAAAATAAATGGTTAACTAATAGTCAGCCGATCGATGTTGTTATTTTAGAAGGGTGGTGTGTAGCCAGTGAACCACAGCAGCCTTTTACTTTAGTTGAGCCTATTAACGAGCTAGAAAAATCATACGATCAACAAGGGTTATGGCGTCGCTGTATTAACAGCTGTTTAGCCAATGAATATAAAACCGTTTTTGATAAAATCGATTACACAATTATGCTCAAAGCCCCGAGTTTTGATGATGTGTTTGCGTGGCGCCAAGAGCAAGAACACAAGTTAATTGCCAAACAAGGGCAGGGCGCAGGCACTATGACTGATGAGCAGTTATTGTGGTTTATTTCTCATTTTGAACGCATCACGCGTGAAAACCTCAACACCCTTAGTGCTAAAGCAAATGCACTTATAGAGCTCGATAGTAATCGAGATGTAACTGCGATGGTGCTTACAAGCGATAGTATTGTACAACCTATCATTTTTACCGATTTAGATGGCACATTACTCAATCACAGAGATTACAACACCGATGCGGTAGATACCTTATTACAAGAGCTGCAATACAGCGGTGTACCTGTGGTATTTAATACCAGCAAAACATTTAGTGAAGTAGTGGCACTGCAACAAGCGCTTAATATTACACAGCCTTTCATTGTTGAAAATGGCTCGGCTGTTTATATTCCTAAAAATTATTTTAATCTCAGGCCAATTGGCTGCAGCGAATACCAAGGCTACTGGTGTTACTCGTTTGCTGCACCCATTAGCAATTTATGGACTGATTTAAAACGCTTAAAAAAAGACTACGGCGACCAATATAGTTTGTTTAGTGAGCTGACCAGTGAGCAGGTAATGAAAATGACAGGATTAAACCAGCTACAAGCAACGCAAGCACAAACCCGTCAATACTCAGATCCGCTCTACTGGCATGGCGATGAGCAGCAACTAAATGAATTTATCAATGCGATATCAGTATATGGCTACGAGGTTAAAGTAGGCGGGCGCTTTGTTCACATTGGAAAAAATACCGATAAAAGCATGGCTCAGCAATGGTTAGTGCAGCAGTTTAATACGCAGTTTACTAAAGCGCTGAGCATTATTGCGCTAGGGGATAGTGAAAACGATAAGCAAATGCTAGAAGAGGCTGATATCGCCATCATCATTACCAATCCAGAGAGTAAAAAGCCAGTTAAATTAACCTATAACAAAGCGCGCTATTCTCAATTGCCGGCACCGCTAGGCTGGGTTGAAGAAATTACAGCACTACCTTGTATTAACAGTATTTTACCCAGTTCTGAGGAGTATAGTTTACATGGCTGATTTTTATCAAAATGGCATTATTACAACACTACATAACATTGCCAATAGACCCGTAGACGATTTAGAAAAAGAGTTACTTGGCTTTAGTAAACAGCGACCAATGGGGCTTATATTGCCTTCATTATTTAGTGAGTTAGAAGGCCCTGCTTTACAAAATATTGTTAAAGAGCTGCAACAAGTACCGTATTTATCGCAAATAACTATAGGCTTAGACAGAGCCGACGAAAGCCAGTATCGCTATGCATTGAACTTTTTTAAATCGCTTGATCAAAACCATAAAGTGTTGTGGAACGATGGCCCACGTTTGCAGGCGCTCGATAAAGAGCTTCAAGCTTTAGGTGTGGCGCCACGCGAGCTCGGTAAAGGCCGTAATGTGTGGTATTGCATGGGCTATAAACTCGCTACCGCGGAGGTTGAGTCAATAGCACTACATGATTGCGATATTTTAACTTATGACCGAGGCTTATTAGCGCGATTAATTTATCCCGTTGCACATCCTCGATTTAACTATGAATTTTGTAAAGGCTTTTACCCGCGTACTGCCAATGGAAAAATAAATGGTCGAGTATCGCGTTTACTGGTTACTCCGTTATTACGCTCGTTTAAAACCATATTAGGCAGCAGAGACTACCTTGAGTATATGGACTCGTTTCGTTACCCATTAGCCGGTGAATTTTCGTTTAGACGCGATGTATTAAACGATATTCGTATTCCTAGTGACTGGGGATTAGAAATTGGCGTATTAAGCGAGATGTACCGTAATTACTCCCATAACCGCTTATGCCAAGTTGATATTGCCGATAACTACGATCATAAACACCAAGAATTATCGCTGGACGACCAAACTGCTGGCCTTTCTAAAATGTCTATTGATATAACCAAAGCGTTATTTAGAAAGCTAGCGACCCAGGGGGTTACCTTTACCAGCGAGACCATTCGCTCATTAAAAGCGACTTATTACCGCATTGGTTTAGACTTTATTGAAACCTATCATAATGATGCGTTAATGAACGGCTTAACACTTGATATTCACCAAGAAGAAAAAGCGGTAGAAATGTTTGCACAAAATATTATGAATGCTGGCCAACACTTTTTAGAAAACCCAATGGAAGCGCCATTTGTGCCGAGTTGGAACCGTGTAGCTTCGGCGATGCCCGATGTACTAGATCGATTAAAAGAAGCCGTTGAGCTTGATAACGAACAATACAGTTAAATTGGTATACTTAAACGAGGCGCCTGTGGACATAATTAGGGAACAGTTTTTTCAACGAGTCGAACAACATTTACATACTATTTATCAAGGGGTTGAGTTACCTATGTCGGTAGCTGAGTTGGCTGAAGAATTAATCACCTTGATACTAGGTAATAACCCACTTCGCGATCCCACGCCGCACACTAATCGCTGGGATGAACAAGATATTGTTTTAATTGCCTATGGCGATTCTATTATAAATCATGAAGACAGTGAGTTAGCAGTTGGAACTCCCCTAGAGGCGCCGTTAAAAACTTTGCATCGCTTTATAAAAGAGCAGTGCGATCACCAGCTTAATGCACTGCATATTTTACCTTTTTATCCGTACAGCTCAGATGAAGGATTTGCGGTAATGAACTATGCGCAAGTTAATGAAGCGCTTGGTGACTGGCAAGACATAAATGCGATTGCCAACGATGTAAAGTTAATGGCTGATTTAGTGATTAATCATTGTTCTAGCCGAAGCCTTTGGTTTGAAAACTTTTTAACCGATACTCACCCAGGGAAAGACTACTTTAAAACAGCCAGTTTAACTGATGATTTAAGCCAAGTAGTGCGCCCACGAACCTCGCCATTATTACATACGGTAGCCACAGCAAGCGGTGATAAGCATGTATGGTGTACATTTAGTCATGATCAGGTGGATTTTAATTTTGAAAACCCTGAGGTTTTAAAAGAGTTTGTTGGCATTATTCGCCACTATTTAGATAACTGTATTCGCCTATTTCGCCTTGATGCTGTGGCCTTTTTATGGAAAAAACTCAACACCAGTTGTATAAACTTGCCACAAACTCATGAAGTGGTGCGTTTACTGCGAACGCTGATTGAGCATGCTGAGCCCAGTGTGGTGATTATTACCGAAACCAATATTCCTAATCAAGAAAACCTATCTTACTTTGGTAATGCCAACGAAGCGCATGCAATTTATAACTTTGCTTTGCCGCCGTTGTTATTGCATACCTTACTTAGTGGTGATAGTACGGCGCTTAAGCACTGGATGATGAGCATGCCGCCAGCGCAAAACGGTACCGCATATTTTAATTTTATAGCCTCTCATGATGGTATTGGTTTGAGGCCAATTGAAGGCTTATTACAACCGAGTGAAGTTGCTTCGTTAGTAAGCACGACCATGCAATTTGGGGGACGTGTTTCAATGCGCACTAGTCACGATGGCACGCATACCCCTTATGAGCTAAATATTGCCTTATTTGATGCCTTACAAGGGACGCACAATGGCGCAGATAAATATGGGCTTGAGCGTTTTTTGTGTGCCCATGCCATTATGTTTGCAATGGAAGGAATACCGGGGCTATATATACATAGTTTACTTGGTACAACTAATGACTATGAGCGTTTTGAAAATTCGCAGCACAATCGCGCAATTAATCGTCATCGCTGGCAAGAATCAAAATTATTAGCGGCTATTGAAGAAAAATACAGCCACCATCACCAGGTGTTCAAGGGAATAAAACAGTTATTATCAGTGCGTAAAAGACAAGCTGCATTCCATCCTAATGCTACACAATTTACTTTGCACTTAGGAGAGGGGTTATTTGGTTTTTGGCGACAAAGTATAGACCGCCAACAAAGTATTTTTTGTGTTTATAATATTAGCAGTCAGCCACAAAGCTTAACCTTAGCCGACTTAAACTTAATAAATACCCAGCAATGGGTTGAGCTAATTTCTAATACAACACTCGATGACGCGTTACAAACCATGCAGTTAGCACCCTATCAAACGCTTTGGCTATCTAATAAGGCATAAATAACGCAAACAATTACATTCAGAGTTTTAAATAAAGTAACCGCACTGTAAAGGGGCTTTACAGTGCTATTGCTTAAGCGCTAAAAGTAGATTTTCTATGGTAAATTTATGCCAGTCAGCGCGTGTTTTACTAAACTGTATAAAGTTTATTTCTGCTAGACCTGTTGTATTTATCGCCTTATATAAGGGGGTGTTTTCATCAGTAAGTGGGTCAAAAATATCAGCTGAACGATGAAGCAAAGGACTAAGTTTTGGTTGCGTATGGTTGTCGAACAGATTAACCAGAGCATAAGCACCTAACAAAACATGACCTCCTATAGATACATCAAGCTCTGAACCATTATTAGGTGGAACCTCCCAGTTAATACCGCCCACAATAACCTGAGATTGCATGTTTAGCTGTTTTAATGCCCTTTTTGCGCCAAAAGCAATGGCATCATTCGCACACCAAATAATGTTAATTTCAGGAGCTTGATGCATATACGCCAAAGTTTTTGTAAACCCTTCTTGTTCAGACCAATTGGCAACCTCTTTAGCGATTAAAGTAACTTGCGGCGTTTGCGCTAAAAAATCCATTAACCCTTGAGTGCGCATAATAGAAGCAGGCGTTGCATAGTCGCCTAATAACGCCAATATATGTGCGCTAGTTGTTGTTTTATTGGTAAACTTTTTATAAAGCTGCTGCATCAATGATTTACCTGCAACGCGATTATTTGGGGTAATACTACCGACTATGTTAGTGCCATTTTTACGTAACATATCGAGTGACGCAGGCGAGGGGCGATTTAATAAAAAGTAAATAGGGACATGTTTACTGTCTATTTTAGAGAGGTACTTACTGGTAACATTTTTTTCGTTTACGAGGATCAGATAATCGGGCTTATCATTTATAGCCTGCTGAATAAGCTCTTTCATTAAAATATGATTTCGGTTTGCGTATTTTGTCGTTAATGTAACATCTAAATCAGTGGCTGCATTTTGCATGATTTTAGAAACATCAAACCAAAAGTTTCCTGTGTTGTTTTGTGCATTTTCAGTATTAGAAAAACCAGGGTTAATAAATATGACTTCTAGGGCATGAGCACTATAACTACTCAACAGAATGCAGGTAAACGTTAGCAGGCGGTATAATTTAAACAAGGACATACATTTCTCTGTAAACTTTTTAAAGCCCAACTTTATCCTTGTGCAAGTGCTCCGTGTGACATCTAGGCGTTATGCTATATAATACCTCAGTAAGTTTAGTATGTATGCAACAATTATTTTTTAGGATGTATTAATGAAAGCAGTTTTGTTGTTAATGGTATTAATATTTAGTCAAACAGTTGCCGCAAATGAAATGAGCGACTTAGAAAAGACCATGAAAAACATTGGGCTTGCTTATAAACAAAGTGTTGAAGCAACCCAGTTAGCAGAATTTAATGGCGCTATCGATGAATTTATTAAATTGATAGAGCAAAGTAAGCAAGCCAAGTTTTATAAAGAAGCTGAAAAGTCGGTGCAAGGGTTAGATAAGGTGCTGATTCAAGCCCAGTTAGCCAAAAAAGTAGCGAACGAGCAGGGGCTTGAGTCGGCAAAAAAACCACTTAAGGCGATTGATAATTTGCGCAAAAAATATCACGAATTACACGAGCCTCCAGGCTTTTTTGAATTATTGTTTGGAAAATAAGGATTAGTAATGGAAATTTCGGTTTCAATGTTAGATGGTCAAAAATTAAGTGCTAAGTTTGGTGAGCATGAAGTTATAAGCGCCCAAAGCATAAACGCTGGTGGTGATGCAGAACATCCAGAACCGTTTGACTATTTTTTAGTAAGCATGGTGTTGTGTGCTGGTTTTTATGCGCGTAAATTTTGTCAGCAAAGAGAGATCTCGACCGAGGGGATGACACTGACACAAAATAACGAAAATGTAGATGAAAACGGTAAGAAGCTTTTTTCAATCGAAATTGGCTTGCCAGAAGGTTTCCCAGCTAAATATAAAAAAGCGCTGATTGCTGCGGTGAATACATGTACCGTGAAAAAGGTTATTCAAGCAGTGCCTGAGTTTTCTGTTGTAGTTAAATAAACAGACCCTAATAATAATGCCGAGTATAAACTCGGCATTATTTTATCTTGCTACTTTTTCTTCATACCCTGCACAGCTTTAAATCTAGGGTTATCTTTACATATCACGAATACTCGCCCTTTGCGCTTTACAATTTGACAACCTGGTCGTTGTTTTGCACTTTTTAATGAACTTAAAACTTTCATTTGCTTTCCTTTTTAGCTGTAGAGAGGTTTTTAAACCGACGATTAAATTGCGCAACGCGTCCATCAGTAGCGAGCGTTTTTTGTTTGCCTGTATAAAATGGATGTGAGTCACTTGAGACATCAATAGGAACATAAGGATATGTTTTACCCTCAATTTCTATAGTGCGATTGGTTTTAATGGTTGAACCAATAATAAAGTAAGAATCAGCTGCAGTATCATGAAAAGCAACCACATGGTAATCAGGGTGAATATTGGGCTTCATAAAATGCCTTTAGTGTTATGTGATAGTATATCATTTAATTTAACGTATTTATTTTCCCTTTGCAAATCATTTTAAATAGCCTTAAACGCAGTGTAATTGCTGCGTATTTGCACAAACTAGTCAAAAAATAAGCACTTAGATCAAAAGTACTGGCTATTAGTATTTAGGCTGCTATAACTAGACTCAGCGAACAAAAATAATAAAAATTTAATAACGTTAATAGAGGTAGTTTTATGAGTGACGCTCAGGCACAACAAGACCAAATCGACCAAGGAGTCATGGATACTCTCAGAGAGCGTGACCACAGTATATTGGCTAAACAAGTTGATTCGTTAGGGTGTTCTCATAACGACATCATTGAATTACTTGCTCATTATTTAGCATTAAGCGAACAAGAAGATGATGAATTATTTGACGATTGGTTTGACGCGCTTTCAAAAGAGCAACACACCGTATTAAAAGTATTTGAAGTTTATCGTGGGCAGTACGAGCACCAGAACTAATCCGTTTGGTTGTAATAGCCATTTTATTTAAGATGATGCCGGCTGCTAAAGATGTAATTTAATGTTAACAAAAGTGTGTGTTTTTATCCCTAAGCAAAATAAATAATCACACTTTTTAATACAATAGCATGTACTTTTTCTCTTGATGATTTTTCATCTAACTAATTGATGTATAAAGCTTTGCAATGAGTTAAACTTATTTATATAAACAGTAGTCCTCACTATGTTTAATAAATATACTACTTTTATTGGGTGAACAAAGAAAAGGATCATTCTAATGCCGCACTTAAATGAAATACGCAAAAGAAACAACGTCAAAATAATTGGCAAGGGTGATAAAACCTTGGTTTTGGCTCACGGATTTGGTTGTGACCAAAATATGTGGCGGTTTGTTACTCCAGTGCTTGAGCAACATTTTACTTTAGTGCTGTTTGATTATGTAGGCTCTGGTAAGTCTGATATTTCTCAATACAACAAAAAGCGTTATTCAACCCTTGATGGCTATGCCAAAGATGTACTTGAGATATGTGACGCACTTGATCTTAGCGATGTGACTTTTATAGGTCACTCTGTTAGCGCAACAATTGGGGCACTTGCCGCCATTGAGCAGCCAGAGTTATTTACTCAGCTTGTTATGGTTTGTCCTTCACCGTGCTTTTTAAATTTACCCCCTGATTATTTTGGCGGGTTTGAAAAACAAGACTTGCATGAACTACTTAACCTGATGGATAAAAATTACATTGGCTGGGCCAATTATTTAGCACCTTTAGTTATGGGTAGTTCTCACCCTGATGAGTTTATAGCCGAGTTATCGGGGAGCTTTTGTTCAACCGACCCATTGATTGCAAAAACCTTTGCAGAAGCCACTTTTTTATCTGATTATCGCGCGACGCTTAAACATATAAAACAGCCGTCATTAGTTTTACAAAGTGAACATGATGCTTTAGCCGCGCCATCTGTAGGCGAATTTGTCGCAAATGAAATACCTAACGCTACGCTCCAAGTTATAAGCGCACATGGTCATTGTATTCATATGACTCACCCAGAAACAGTCGGCCGTTCGATTATTGACTTTGTGAGTTAACCTTAATGCCACTGCATCAATTAGATGATAATAGAGTTACAGATTACTCTGCTGATTACTTTTTAAGTGGCGCATTGGTGACCAATGCGGATAACGTAATTGTTTATGTAAATACTTATTTTAAAAAGGAACTACACTGGCATTGCAATGAACTTATTGGCAAGTATATTGACAAAATCCTAACTAAATCTTCAAAAATATTTTTACAAAGTTATGTGCTTCCTACCTTAATACACGAAAAAAAATGCCAAGAAATGCAGTTAATTATGCTCAGTGCTCAGGGGGAGCGAATGGCGGTTACCGTTAATGCTCAGCTTGACGAAAAGGGGTTTATATACTGGAGCTTTTTTAATGCTACGCAGCGAGATAAACTCTACGATGAGTTGATAAAAACACGGGAAAAGCTAGAAGCACAAACTGAGCGCTTGCAATCTTTAGCGTCTACCGATGAGCTAACATCGCTATTAAACAGGCGTGAAATGGATTACCGCAGTGTTTTATTACTCGAACAAGCAAAAAGAACACACCGCTCAGTTGCACTATTAGTGATTGATATTGATGATTTTAAACAGATCAACGATACCTATGGTCATTTAGAGGGCGACAGGGTGCTAAAAGAACTAGGCCAATGTCTTAAAAAAATAAGCAGACAAACTGATTTAGTTGCACGCTATGGTGGGGAAGAGTTTTTAATTATGCTGCCCGACACCCATAGAGCAGATACCTTAATATTTTGCCAAAGACTACACCAATTAATTGCTGAAATTAAAGTGGGCAGTGAAGGGCTAACAGTCAGTGTAGGTGCATGTATGAGTGATAGTAACAGCACGTTTACTGAGCTGTTTAAGCATGCTGATAACGCTGTTTATCAGGCTAAGGCAAACGGCAAAAACACCACTTACATGCATTCTTGATTCATGTTACTAGGGTCTGTTGACCTTTGCGGATTAAAATTTGTTCAAACTAGGGGCGGTTTAATCGTGACGCGAGGTTTGTAACCTAGTGGGCTAAGTAAAAACCGAGCAACAAAGAGCAAATTGCCCCTAGGCAGAACCCTTCGGGCTGCCCCTGTTTGGCATTGATGCTGCGTTATCGCTTATTTATGGGGAATAACCACACTACATAGGCTCTGCCTTGCCTAAATACCAAACAGACTGCTGCAAATATAACCTTGAAAGGTCAACAGACCCTATTCGAGTGATTAAGCAACAATGTTGTTTGGCTCTTTTTACAAGCAGTGCTTGCTTAACCCTTAATTATGGCAACGAGCAGTTATTTTTAGCCAATGGAGATGCCAGCGAGACTTCGGGTTGCCATATTCGATGCCAAATATTACTGGCATTGCTAAAACTAGGACGCTGAGAGAGTCGCTCAAAGCTACCCACTTTAATACCCGAGTCAGCTTGCTCACCCACCACAAAGTTAAATACGTATTGGCATTCCATACCCATTCTTAAATCTGACAAAATCACGTTATCGGTTTGCTGGCGAATAGAATAAAACCCTTTTGTAAACCATTGTAGTCTTTGTATGCCCCATTGGTTGTCAATAGGCTTAATTAAAGACGGTGTTGTATTGTAGGCATTTAAGGTTACATCACTGGGCGAGTCAAACACGGAGGCATAACCCTCGTAGTAGTGACCGTCAGACATCACTACTACACGCCAAAGTAAAGTAGTGAGCGGGGCAGGCGTACTAATATAGCCGGTTGCGTCAATATCGCGATTGTTCAGTGCTGTTTTTACCTTGTCGTCAATATTGAGTTTAAACACAAAGGCAAGGCATAAATACGCTGTGCTTAGGCTAAGTGTAATTGCATTGATTTTATAGGCTTTACTTGTGCTTATTTTAGGTAATAAAGTAAAAGCTAAACCAATTAATTACGGTAAGGTGTAAAGGGGGTCAATAATAAACATGCTGGATACCGCAAAAGGGTATTCACTTAAGGGCCACATTAGCTGAGTACCATAAACGGTGAGTGAATCTAATAAAGCATGTGTTGATAAGCACAAAAAAACTAACCAAAACCAACGAGCTTTATAAGCCTGCATGCCTGTGTGTATTTTTAATATTAGCCACACAATCAGCGGGCTTATTAATAAATGCACAAATAAAGAATGGCTAAAACCGCGATGATAGGTAAATGCCTCTACACTGCCGCCATAGGGTAAAAATACATCTAGATCGGGTAAAGTGCCTAAAATAGCGCCCCACGCAACGGCTTTTCTACCTACTTTATTGCCTAGTACCGCGTAGCCTACGGCACTGCCTAATGCAACTTGTGTTAAAGAATCCATACTACCTCATCCAAATAATGCAACTGCAGTGTTTATACTCAGCTTAATCTTAAAACCGTCAATAATGTAAATTATTTCATTAAGTTGCTCTTTAAACTCAATTTAAAAGCGATTTATAAACTTAGTCGCGGTTGTATAAAATCTAAAAATGCAACGATACGGGAAGAAACCGCCCCATTTTTGTAATAAACGCCATAAATAGATTCTCGATTATTTGGGCTACTTACGCTGTGAGGTAAAACTTCTATTAATCGTTTTTTGGCTAAATCTTCTGCAATCATAAATTGTGAGAGAAGTGCTATGCCTTGATCAGCAATACATAAATGCCTAATGGTTTCGCCGCTGCTAGCCCTTAAATCAAAATGCAGTGATTGCTGATGCTTCAAGGGCCATTGATTAAGAGTATTGGGCTCACTGAAGCCAATTAGGTTATGGTTTTTAAGATCTGAAACTTGCTGTAACGGTGGCGCATTTTTTAAATAATCAGCGCTTGCGACCAATTTTAATTTACTTTGGCCTAATTTTCGCGCGTGCAGGTTTGAATCTTTTAAGTCTCCAATGCGAATAGCTAAATCTGTTTTGCGCTCAAGTAAATCAATAATATTGTCGTGTGAGGTAATATCGAGCGTGATTTGCGGGTATTGTTTTTTAAACTCATTAACTAGTGGCGCTAGTTGATGCAAAACAAAAGGGCTTGCTGCATCTATACGCAAGTGCCCGCTAGGTGCTTGCTTAAGTAGCTTTATTGTTTCTTCTCCGAAGAGCAGCGTGTTTAAAGCCTTACGCGCATATTCTATGTATATATGCCCTTCCTCGGTAAGTTCTAAGCGCCGAGTTGTTCTGTTTAGTAATGTGCAGTTTAGCCTACTTTCGAGGCGAGATAGCGCTCTTGAAACCTTAGCTACATTTAAATCAAGTAAACTGGCCGCACCGGAAAAACTGCCACAATCAACAATGGTAATAAACATTTCTAGATCTTCAGTTTTAGCTTGAACAGGCATAAATTCACTCATTTATATTTGCAAAATAAACAAAAGTATTTTGCCATTTATGCTATTTATTGCAAAGGAGTTTTTACACACACTATGCATCTATTTTAAAAATGAGGATGTATTTATGCCATTGGCTTTATGGGCGCTTACCTTAAGCGCATTTGCAATTGGAACAACCGAGTTTGTTATAGTGGGTTTAGTGCCAACTATTGCAAACGATTTAGGCGTGAGCTTACCATCAGCAGGCTTACTAGTGAGCTTATATGCAGTTGGTGTAGCTATTGGCGCACCGGTACTCACTGCATTAACGGGGCGCTGGAACCGAAAAGTGGTACTTATAAGCCTTATGGGCTTATTTGTTATGGGTAATTTATTAGCTTGGCAAGCGCCGAGTTACGAAACACTAATATTGGCACGCATACTAACAGGCTTAGCTCATGGTGTATTTTTCTCTATTGGCTCAATGATAGCAACAAGCTTGGTAAGTAAAGACAAAGAGGCGAGCGCTATTGCAATTATGTTTACCGGCCTTACGGTAGCGCTTGTAACGGGTGTGCCATTAGGAACATGGATTGGCCAGCACTTTGGCTGGCGTGCAACGTTTTTAGTGGTTTCGGCATTAGGTTTAATTGCGCTAATTGGCAGCGCTATTTTAGTACCAAAAAACTTAAAGCAGTCTATTCCGGCGACGTTTAAAGAGCAGCTACAGGTTATTGTTAAGCCGCGCTTATTGCTCGTTTATTTAATGACTATATTAGGCTACG
Organism: Pseudoalteromonas sp. US3C1013; assembly: GCF_048401115.1. Classification (GTDB taxonomy): domain Bacteria; phylum Pseudomonadota; class Gammaproteobacteria; order Enterobacterales; family Alteromonadaceae; genus Pseudoalteromonas; species Pseudoalteromonas undina. The sequence continues at coordinate 582,022 of NZ_CP183076.1, forward strand.
GCGGTACGTTCACCGCGTTTACTTATTTAGCGCCTATATTAGAGCAGCAAACTGGCTTTTCACCATCCGTTATTGGTTTAATAATGCTGGTTTATGGTGTGTCGGTGGCTGTTGGTAATATATGGGGCGGAAAATTAGCCGACAAGCGAGGCCCAATTAGTGCACTGAGTATTATATTTAGCGCGTTAACAATTATTTTATTGGCTTTCACCTTTACTATGGAATCAAAAGTAGCCGCAGTGCTGACTATTTTAATATGGGGGGCATTTGCATTTGGTAATGTACCAGGATTGCAGCTTTATGTAGTAAAACAGGCAAAAAAGCACACTCCTAATGCGGTAGATGTAGCATCGGGCTTAAACATAGCGGCGTTTAATATTGGAATAGCCTTAGGCTCTGTTACAGGGGGGCTTGTAGTCGAGCATATGGAACTAAAAGATACCGCATGGATTGGGGCCGTTGTTTCATTACTGGCTTTAATAGTCACTCGATACAGTGGCAGGCTAGATAAACATAATGTTCAGGCTAAATAAAGCCGAACTCATATAGGTTAGTCTTGAAATAAAAATTAATGACCTCAGTATTCACATGAGGTCAAAATTTTAAATCAAAAAAAGTAATAGGTGTATTTAGTAAACGCGTCGTTTGAATTTTAAACCTATTATTAAACAAGGATAAAGCTATGACACAACGTGTAATTGAAATGCCAGATTTAGGTATGGGTACTTTTCGTTTAGAAGGTAAAACAGCTTATGAATCTGTAAAAATGGCGTTAGAAGTTGGATTTCGCCACATTGATACCGCGCAAATATATGGCAATGAAGAGCAAGTTGGCCAAGCAATTAAAGACAGCAATATTCCTCGTGAAGAATTATTTATAACCACCAAAGTATGGAATAACAAGCTCAACAAAGCTGACTTTGTTGACAGTGTTAAAACATCTTTAGAGAAGCTACAGCTTGATTATGTCGACTTATTGTTAATTCATTGGCCAGCGCCCGCAAATAATGAACCCATGAGTGAATATTTAACCGAGCTGCTATTAACAAAAAAGCTGGGGTTAACTAAACATATTGGTGTATCTAACTTCACCATTGCCAACTTAAATGAGGCAATGCAAACCTTAGATCCTCGCGAAATATTCACTAATCAAATTGAGGTACATCCATATTTAACCAACACTAAACTGCGCGCTTTTTGCGATCAACATAAAATTCATGTTACCGCCTATATGCCATTTGTTGTGGGTAAGGTATTAACAGATCAAACCATTATTGATATTGCTAACAAGCACGATGCAACGCCAGCGCAAGTGGTTATTGCATGGGAAAATGCCAATGGCATGACCACCATTCCATCATCGACCAAGCGTAAAAACTTAGAAGATAACTTTAACGACAAAGTTAAACTTGATGATGAAGACATAGCGCGTATAGATGGCCTTGACTGTAACGACCGCCAAGCATCGCCAGACTTTGCACCGCAGTGGGATCAATAACCAAAGAGCTAAAGCTAAAACAGGTGCAGTAAAGCTGCACCTTTATTTTTTAAACAAGGAACACCCATGTTAACGGTAATTGCCACACTATCGAGCGAAAATAGCGATGCAGAGCGCCTTTTAACCGAGCTCGAAAACTTACAACAGTATTCGCGGCAAGAAGTAGGCTGCCTGCGTTACGAGCTATCAGTTAAAAACGATGCTGAGCAAACCACCTATTTAGTGAGTGAGCAATGGGCGTCTACTGAGCATTTCGAAGCCCATAAAAACGCACCTCACTTTAAAGCCTTTGGTGATGCAGTAGGTACATTTATTACCTCTACTAATATTGATGTGTATAAAACCATTGGTTAACAGCACAAAGCTAATAGCCAATCCTCCTATAAGCACTCCCTCTTTATTTAATCGATAAATCGTATTTTAAAATAAGGGCATCAATATAGCGGCTACGTAATGTAAGTTGCTTTTCGTGATCGGCGCCATGGCTAAGGGCTTTATTTAAAAGCTTCATGGCGGGGTGAATGCGGGTGCGCTCATCTTTATCTAAACTGGCTTTGCTGCGCAGCTCGGTTATATCGTCTACTAATAATCTGCCAATATCCACAGCAACAATTTCATCAATTAAGCCATTTTGGGTAAGCACCCCATATTTGCTGCATAAAAACTGTTGCCACACTTGCTGTAAATGTTCTTCTATTTCACAGCCAAACAGTTCCTCGTTAAATATAAAGCCTTGTTGTGCAAGCTTAGCCAAGCATTGGGTATAGTGCTGAGCAAACAGATTAAACGCCTGATTAGATGACTCAATTTTTTGCTTTATAACTCCCTGTCCCCAGTTTACGCAGCCTCGGGGATAATAATCGTCGTATTCTTCACACTCATATAAGCCTGAGTAAGAGCTGCAACTCATCTGGTTTTTAATGCAATAACTTGGCTTAGGAAAAATGCTTTGAGCTTGCCAATCTTCAAGAGTTTCAGTGTCTATGTTGAGTGCTTGGCATAACTCATCAGTGTGATAAAAGTGAGTGCTTAAATAGTCAGATAAACGCATAGTGGCTCGCTTAATAGTAAAAAACAAAATACTGTTTATTTATACAGTTGTTTATTTTGTATCATCAAACCCAATAACACAAGCCATTTTATAATTAAATACTGGCTATCACTGCAAATAGCGCGGTAAATATGGTACAAATAGGCCAAGTATTAATAACAATGATTTTTTTATGCGCACCCTAGAACAAATTAAACAAGCAAGCCTTATTACTGCAATTAAAACACCTTACTTAGCCAATGGTGAGATCGATCTTGCAAAGTATGATGAACTCGTTGAAATACAAATTGCAGCGGGTGTTGACGGCATAGTTGTTGGTGGCACCACCGGTGAAGGCCAGTTAATGAACTGGGAAGAGCACTTAATGCTAATTGCGCACAGTGCCAATAAATTTGGTGATAAATTACTGATTGTAGGCAACACCGGAAGTAATAATACGCGCGAAGCAATTAAGGCAACTAAATATGGTTTTGCCAGCGGCATGCATGCCTCATTGCAAATTAACCCTTACTACGGGCGCACATCAATTGCCGGTGTTAAAGAACACTTTAAACGTGTGCTTGATATTGGTCCGGCGTTTATTTACAACGTAGCAGGGCGCACAGGTCAAGACCTCACCCCTGATATTATTGAACCACTAGCACAGCATGAGCACTTTATTGGTGTTAAAGAATGTGGTGGCAATGAGCGTATAGCGCACTATGAACAACAAGGTATTGCGTGTTGGTCTGGGAATGATGACGAAGCACACGATGCACGCCATATCCATAAAGCACATGGTGTTATTTCAGTTACGTCTAACCTGATCCCAGGGTTGTTCCGTCAATTAATGGATAGTAAAAATGATGCGCTTAATAACTCATTACAACCATTAATGAATTGGCTGTTTTGCGAGCCAAACCCAATTGCCATTAACACCGCGATGATCATGACCGGCGCAGTAAACCCTGTGTTTAGAATGCCTTACGTACCGCTCAACGATGAGCAACAGCAACAAGGTGAAACGCTAATTAATCAGCTTAATGAGCAAGACTTTGTCGGTAGTCGAGCGCAGTGTGTAGATATTAGTAAGGTTTTGATTTTATCTTAAACTGTTAGATTATTTACTAAATACTAAATTTTCAAAGCAGCCTGCTGTAAACACAGAGGCTGCTTTTTTATATCATTGCCAATAGTAGTTGAATTTAAGCTGCCACATAGCTGAATTGGCATGTGTTACTGCTAATCTAATATCAATATCTTGGCTAATAGGCACTGCCAGTTCTAGTTTGGTTTGCGCTGGGTTTTTAGCATTTAAGAATGACTTTTCATAGGATGCTCTGAGTTTAATACCTGAGTCAGTACCGGTAATAATCCCCATCTCTACCGACGAATCATAAAAGTGGCTGTTTTTAGCTAAATCACCCAAATAACCATTAATTAAACTATAGGCCAAGGTGTTGTTGCTAAACTGCCAAGCCTGTCCGGCTCCCCCCATAACAAAGCCGCGTTTACAGGTTCTGCACAGTGCTGGCTGCCTATCGAATCCCACATTGATTTTCCACGACCACTTAGATTCATTAGCCCAAGACAATTGGTTTGGATTGAATGACTCTAAATCTAATAAATGAATTTTGTTTATGTAAGTTTCGCCATTTGTAAACATCAGCTCGGTATCTAACATTTCTAAATTAGAAAATGGAATGCGAGCAATATCAGAGGCAAGGGTATCAAAATAGCTCAGCCTAAAACCCAGAGTGTACTGTGTTTGCTCAGCCGTGTGCATCGCAGAAATTGAGCTGTTAGAGGGCTTTTGGCCTTTATGTGGAGGCTGCTGGGTAAATTGAAATTTAACTTTGTTTTCGCCCATTGGTAGCTTTAAGCGCGCTTTGATTAGCGCATTTTTTAACTCACTTATTTTTACAGGAGTTTGCTTTTGAATTTGTTTCACTTGTACAAGTTCAAATAAAGCGCCAATAATGGCTTTTTGAGACTGCACTGGCAAAGCTAAAAACGATTCGTTTTTAAGTACTGCTGATTCGGCAAAGATTTGTTTGGCAAAGCTGAGCTCTTTTTCACTTAAAGATTGCACATATTTTGAAAATACAGTGTCGCGCGAGGGAGTAAATGTGATGTTTTTAACCGCTGATTGCCCTTGGTAAGTGGCCGAGTTTAACCTTGAAAAAATAGTGGCAGGTATTACCCAAGGAGAGCTTTCGCTAGTTAGTTGATCGCCAATAATCAACTCAACAATCTGTGCGAGATGAAACGCGCAGTTTTCATCGGCAAAGTAATAATCAAATTCAGTGCCTAAAATCTCCCATAAGTGATTAGCAATAAAAGCCACATCGCGCTCGTTTAGATTTAGGGTATATTCCCATAAATCTCTTAACTCTATTTCGCCGTAATTATGCTGGTGGCGGTAAAATAGTTGATCTGAAAAACCAGCTTTATAACCACCAAATAAGCCTTTAAGAATATAAACTATGCCGTTTTCATTGTCAGGAACATGTGCGCCATAGTTAATACTGTAATCTAATAATTTGTTTTTTGATTCGGTTGAGCGATTAAGTTTAAGTAATAAATGACCATATAACGATGCGGGGTTACTCATATAACCAGAGGCAAATACTAAACTAACAGAGTGAATTGCTTGCTGCTCGCGCCATTGCTGTAACTTTGGACACTCTGCAGCTGGCATTGAAAAGGTTAAACCTTGCTCTTTAAGCCATTGGTAACGCGCAGGGTAGCGACATTGTGTTAAGGGCTGGTTATTAAAAGCATGGATTGTTGCTTTTAATTCAGCAACGGGATCATTACGTCCGTTATCTGCGATAAAAAAGGATGCGTTAGTAATATAACTAATAGTAGTTGGTTGATTTTTGTAATGCCCTAATTTCAACCATATTGGGTGTTTTGCTAAAACAGAGATAGATTGCGTGGCAGAACTTGAGAAAGATATTAATAAAAAAACGCTAATTAAATAAAATAAAGGTTTCATTGTTTAACCAAAAAAAAGGGCTGTTAAGCCCTTTAATTATTAGATTGCAGCGCATTGAGATGAAAAGTTAGTTGTAATTTTACCTTCAACTAATTCATAAAATGCTTGTGCATTGTCTATTGGTGCGTTTGCGTAATCGCTGCGTACCGAAGTGATAATTTGTTGATGAGCAGTTACATCACAACCACGTACGTTAAGCATTGCAGAGATATACTCGCCTTCACCCTGTGCTATTTCTTGTTCTAATACAGGAAAAGTTTGTTGAATAAACTGTGCTGTTTTTACGTTAGCGCCTTCACAGCTCTCTACTGAAGAAATGTTAGACGATACCGCGGTTGTTCCTAAATCCCAAATAATATTAGAAATTGCTGCCGCAACGCCATTGTCTGGGAAAACCATTGCACCAATACCACATTGTTGCCATGGGTTGATGCCACTTTTTGCTTGTGACGGCATTGAAACGAACGCGCTTACTAATACCGCAGCAGTTAAACATCTTTTTATCATTATTAATTTCCTTTAATTTATATACACCCCACAAAACGGGCGAAGAAGTTTACCTGTTTTGGTTATTTAAATGCAAATAGTTATGTAACACAATGTAAAATAACGGTGTGAAATTTATAAAAGTGCAATAAAGGCGTGAATTAACGGGAATAAATCTTGCGAGTTAATACCATTTAGCTAACTTAAACAACAGCTGATAATCGCTAATTATCCTGCATTTTATAAATTAGCGGTTTCTGTTGTTTAAAACTAACTGTTTAAGCGATTTTACTGTATAATTTGCGACCCTTGATAATGTGGCCGCAGGTTATACAGCAATGAATTTTAAATCTTTTAGTTTTGCCCCTGAACTTATTCAGGCGTTAGACGAACTTAATTACCACACCCTTACGCCCATTCAGCGCGCAGCTATTCCGGCTGTTCGTAAAGGTAAAGACGTTTTAGCAAGTGCACAAACCGGTACAGGTAAAACCGCTGCATTTGCACTCCCTATTATTCAAAAGTTATTTGAGTCAGATTGCAGCACTACGAATGCGCCAAGCGCCTTAGTCCTTGCGCCTACGCGTGAGCTTGCAGAGCAAATAGCGAATAACTTTAAAGACTTTGCTAAGTACACTCAGTTAAAAGTAGTGAGCTTATTTGGTGGTGTTAATACCGCAGGACAAGAAATTGCACTCAAAGAAGGTGTTGATGTTGTAGTAGCAACACCAGGACGTCTACTTGATCATATTCGTTTAGGTAACTTAAGCCTTGCTCAAGTAAAACACTTAGTACTTGATGAAGCTGACCGTATGCTTGATATGGGCTTTATAAATGACATGCAAAGCGTGATAAAAAGCTGTGCAGATGAGCGTCAAATTTTATTGTTTTCAGCTACCTTCCCAGCAGCAATTAAACAGTTTGCCTCTAAAGTGTTAAAGCAGCCTGAAATTGTTCGTGTTGATCAAACTAACAGCACTGCAAGTACAGTACAACACGTGGTTTACCCAGTAGAGGAGCGCCGTAAGCAAGAGTTGCTTTCTGAGCTGATTGGTAAGAAAAACTGGCAGCAAGTGCTTGTGTTTGTAAACATGAAAGAAACCGCAGATGAGTTAGTGACTGAACTTAACCTAGACGGTATCCCAGCGGCAGTATGTCATGGCGATAAATCGCAAGGTAATCGTCGTCGTGCGTTACGTGAATTTAAAGAAGGCAAAGTACGCGTGCTAGTTGCAACAGAAGTAGCGGCCCGTGGTATTGATATTGACGGTTTACCGCGTGTTATTAATATTGATTTACCTTGGCTTGCTGAAGATTATGTTCACCGTATTGGCCGTACTGGTCGTGCTGGTAACCAAGGACAAGCAATTTCGTTTGTGAGTCGCGAAGAAGAAAACATGTTGTTTGAAATTGAAACCTTAATTGGTCAAAAAATTAAACGTGTTTACTTAGAAGGTTACGAAGTAAGTAATCGTGAAGTACTGATTGATAAGATTGGTAAAAAGCCAGCGCATTTACGCCGTACCCGTGCTAACAAGCCATCAGGCCAGGCTACCGGTGAAGCGAGAGCGAAAAACCGTTCGCGAATTTCTAATGTACGTAAAAGCTTAAAAGGCGAAAAGCTGTCACTTAAAAAGTAAGACAGCTAAGCCATTAAAAAACCTGAGTTTACTCAGGTTTTTTTGTGCCTAATACATTATCGATAATAGCAGCGTACGCATAAGCAGCCGCTTCATCGTTTTGATTAGCAATAACCGACAAACCTACCGGTAAGTGGCTTACTTTGCCAACCGGTAAAGTAATATGGGTCGTCCCTGCAATGGCAGGCAATGAACTGCTACTGCCTTTAAAGTTATCGCCGTTAATTAAATCGGTTTTCCAAGCCGGTGAAACGGTGGGCGCAATTACAATATCTAGCTTATTATTGCGGTATAAATTGCTAATAGCGCGCTTTGCAAGTGCGCGATATCGCGATTTGGTGCTTTTGTATTGTTGTTTTTCACTCAAATCAACTGCGTTAGCTTGTTGTAAAATATCTTGCTCAAAGTAGGGCATTTCCTGCTGTTTATTTGCGATATTAAATGCGATTAACTCGTCTAAACTTTTTACGGTTACCTGCGTTGGTGTTTTGCTTAAGTAGTGGTTAATTTCGGCTTTAAAGTCGTAAAGTAGGATGGCGTATTCATCAACGTAAAGCGTGCTTAAGTCATCTTTTACTGCAACATTGACAACGGTATGACCTGCGTCTTTTAATGTTTGTAACTGCTTAGCGTAAAGCTTTTGTGTTGCCACAGTAAACTTACTGGCAGGTAACGCGCCTATCCTCAGTGATGGCTTAGGCGCTATGCCATCAAGCGTTCTATTTACGTTGAGTGTCGATACATCGTCTGAGTCTTCACCTTGAATGACTGATAATACCGCGAGTGCATCTTTTAAAGAATGCGCCATTGGACCTACCGAATCTTGGCTACTAGAAAGGGGGATCACGCCTGCGCGTGAAACTTGCCCCATACTGGGTTTAATGGCGTACACCCCATTAACCGAAGCAGGGCAGGTAATCGAACCATCAGTTTCTGTGCCCAGCGCAATAGGCGCAAAATTTAAAGCAACCGCCACAGCAGAGCCTGAGCTTGAACCACACGGATTACGAGTTACATCATGGGCGTTATGGGTTTGTCCGCCAATGGCACTCCAGCCAGATGACGAATACGATGAGCGAAAATTAGCCCATTCACTTAAGTTCGCTTTGCCTAAAATAATAGCGCCTGCTTGGCGTAATTGTTTAACCACAAAGGCATCTTTATTAGTAACGTTATTTTTAAGTGCTAATGAACCCGCTGTGGTGGGTAATGTACCTGTTGTTTCAATGTTATCTTTTAGTAATACCGCAATACCATGTAAAGGGCCTGCCCATTTTCCGGCTTTAAACAGCGCATCGAGTTGTTTGGCTTGTTCAATTGCAGTGGGCTCAATACTAATTACCGCATTATATTTAGGATTGAGCTCGTTTATTCTGTCGATATAAGTGCGGGTAAGCTGCTCAGCCGTGGTGGTATTATTTTTATAGGCATTGTGAATGTCACTAATGGTTTTAAGCTCTGTATTATTATCCGCTGCGTATAAATTAGGTATTGTACAAACAAATAATGTTAAAAGTATCCGTTTTATAATCATTGTTATTATCTATTTTGTGAAAACATAGGTTATTTTTAGCACAAAAAAACCTCACTTTGTGAGGTTTTTCGATAAAGTATAATCTAATAGAGTTAAGCGTTTTCTAACATCGATAACGCAACCGCCTCAGCGGCTTTAATGCCATCAATACCTGCTGATAAAATACCGCCTGCATAACCTGCGCCTTCACCTGCAGGGTAAAGCCCTTTGGTATTAATGCTTTGGAAAGTTTTATCGCGCTTGATGCTGATAGGTGAAGACGTACGTGTTTCTACACCCGTTAGTAAGCCATCATTGGTTGAAAAGCCACGAATTTGTTTGTTAAAGGCAGGAATTGCTTCACGTAGCGCTTCAATGGCAAAAGCTGGCAGTACTTTGCTTAAATCAGTCAGTTTTATACCTGGCGTATACGAAGGCTGTACATCCCCTAAATTAGCAGACGATTTACCTTTTAAAAAGTCACCAATCAGCTGTGCTGGGGCATCATAATTTTTACCACCCAGCTCATAGGCTTGCTCTTCTAGCTTGCGCTGTAAATCGATACCAGCTAGAGGATGGCCTGGAAAATCTTTTTCTGGCGAAATACCCACAACAATAGCACTGTTCGCATTTCGCTCACTACGAGAATATTGGCTCATACCGTTAGTAACCACGCGGCCTTCTTCAGAGGTAGCGGCAACTACAGTGCCGCCAGGGCACATACAAAAACTGTATACGGTTCGGCCATTATTACAATGGTGTACCAATTTGTAATCGGCAGAGCCCAAAATAGGGTTACCCGCGTTATCGCCAAAGCGGCACTCATCAATCATTGATTGTTTATGTTCTATTCTAAAGCCTACTGAAAAGGGTTTTGCTTCAACATAAATGCCTTTATCGTGGATCATTTTAAACGTATCACGGGCACTGTGACCAACCGCTAAAACCACATGGCGAGTTTCAAGCTTTTCACCATTAGAAAGTGTCAGCCCTGTAACTTGGCCGTTGTCTAAATGGATATCGTCAACGCGGGTGCTAAAACGAATCTCACCACCAAGTTCTATAATTCGGGCGCGCATTTTTTCAATCATGGTTACTAGTTTAAAAGTACCAATGTGCGGCTTACTAACGTATAAAATTTCTTCAGGAGCACCAGCCTCTACAAATTCAGTGATCACTTTACGGCCATAATGTTTAGGATCTTTTACTTGGCTGTAGAGCTTACCGTCTGAGAACGTGCCTGCACCCCCTTCACCAAACTGAACGTTTGATTCGGTATTGAGGGCCTTTTTACGCCAAAAGCCAAAGGTGTCTTTGGTGCGTTCACGTACCTCTTTACCGCGCTCTAGAATTATTGGTTTAAAGCCCATTTGTGCCAGCACTAAACCGGCAAATAAACCACATGGGCCAAAGCCAATTACTACAGGACGCTCTTTAATGCTGCTATTAGCGTGTGCTACAAATTTGTAGTTGGTGTCAGGGGAGACTTTAACGTGTTGATCTTTTTCAAACGAGGCTAACAGTTGTGCTTCGTTATCTACCTCAACATCAAGCGTGTAAATCAGTAAAATGGCGCTTTTTTTACGTGCATCGTAACCGCGTTTAAACACATTGTAGCTGTGTAGCTGCTCTGGACTTATATTTAATTTATTGATGATGGCTTGGCCAATAGCATTTTCGTCATGGTCAAGCGGCAGCTTTATTTCGGTTAAACGTATCATTAATATCTCTTTTGGTGTCATAGCGGAAAGTAAATACCGCTCACAATAAGGGGAGTGCACAAAGCGCTAATTTATAAGCGCCATATATTACGTTAAATTGTTCGCTTTTGGCACATATTTATTGTGTTTTGGTAAGGGTTGGGTATGATCCGCAGCTGGTAAAGTTAAATATTAGGTATTAAACCACTATGGCGTTTGTAGTCACCGAAAACTGTATAAAATGTAAGTACACTGATTGCGTATCGGTGTGCCCTGCAGATGCATTTTTTGAAGGCCCTAATTTTTTGGCTATTAGCCCAATAGACTGTATTGACTGTGGTTTATGTGTGCCTGAGTGTGCAGCTGATGCAATTTATCAAGAAGATGAACTACCTGAATCGCAAAAAGAATTCACCCAGCTTAATGCAGAACTGGCAGAAATATGGCCACGTATAACGCAAGTTAAACCTGCACCTGAAGATGCCGATAGCTGGAATGGTGTGGCTAATAAATTAAAACTTCTCGACACATAACTACTTCCTAAAACTTATTATTAGTTTTTTGTTAATTTTATTGCAAATTTTAACGCGCAAGTGTTAACAAACGTACCTGTATAATTTACACTCCAGACCAAAGTTTACTTTCAACAAGTAAATAAACCTAAATGGATGTTTATGCAGTACTTTATACCTACAAAAATAATAAAATTGCTGTTATTGATCAGCTTCAGCCTTGTTTTAACTCTCAGCCCTTATGCACTTGCCGATAAGCTTAATTATCAACTTGCACACATTAATAAAAACATTGATGTAGATGGCGTGTTTAACGAGCCGCATTGGCAAGAAGCAACCCGTGTTGCGGTAAATTATCAAGATGAGCCGAATGAAAAGGGCACACCACCGGTAAAAACCGATGCGTATATTTATGACGATGGTCATAATTTGTATGTAGCTTTTGTTGCTTATGACCCAGAGCCGAGTAAAATTCGTGCGGCGCTTCGTGATAGAGACACGCTTTGGCAAGATGACAACGTCGGTTTGGTAATTGATACCTTTAACGATGAGCGTACCGGCTATGAGTTTTATGTAAACCCACTGGGCGCCCAAGGCGACATTCGCATGACAGATACCGATGAGTGGGTATCTGATTTATCGTGGGATGCTATTTGGGATAGTGCCGGTACCATAAACGATCATGGTTACGTGGTTGAAATGCGTATTCCGTTTAAAGCTCTGCGCTTTGCACAAAATCAAGCCGACTCTACTTGGGGCTTTTCGATGATGCGCAACTATCAGCGTGATGTGTTGTATCAGTTATCAAGTACCGGCTTTGACCGTGATATTAAATGCAGCTTGTGTCAATTTGACAAAATAACTGGATTTAATAATTTAGCACCGAGTAAGAATCTGCAATTAACGCCAACCTTAACCGCATTAAGAAACGATCAAAAAACACAGGTACCTGGTGCGTGGGATAACGGCGATGTAAATACAGAAGTAGGGCTTGATCTGCGTTGGGGCGTCACTAAAGATGCAGTTATTAATGCCACCATAAACCCTGATTTCTCTCAAGTAGAAACCGATTCGTTAGAACTGGATGTAAATACCACATATTCTATTTATTACGCTGAAAAACGTCCGTTTTTCTTAGATGGCGCATCATATTTCAAAAGTAATTTATTTGAACTGCTTTATACCCGTACCATAGCTGAGCCTAATATTGGTGCAAAGCTCACCGGTAAAACCGATAGCCACAGTTATGCGCTAATGTTTGCTGATGACGACAACAGTAATGTTTTACTGCCCAGCAACCAAGGCTCAGGCTTTGCCAGCCTAAATGATAAAACTAAGGCGGCGGTGGCTCGATACCAATATGATATTGGCCAACAAGGCACTATTGGTGTTACTTCAACACATAGAGAAAGTAGTGATTACCATAATACGGTGTTATCGGTTGATGGCAGCTATTGGTTTAATCAGTCAGATACGCTTAATTACCAAATAGCCCATGCTGATACCAACAACTCGCAGTTTTTAGTTGATAACTACAATTTAGCAGAGTCTCAGTCTGATCGGGCTTATGCATTAAAGCTGACCCGCGATAAGCGCGATTATAAGCTTTATGCAACGTATGACAATATTGGTGAGGATTACCGCACCGATCTAGGTTATCAAGAAAAAGTAGACTACGAAAAAGTAGGCTTTGGTGGCGGTCAAACTTGGTATGGTGATGAACATGACATGCTAACAACTTGGTCATACACCGCCGATTGGGATAAAACGTGGGCTCAAAATGGCGACTTGCTTGAAGAAGAATATGAAGGTTACATGACCTTTCAAGGTCAAAAGCAGTCTGTATTTGAGCTTGGTTTATTAAATCGCTATGAAAACTACAATGGCAATTTTTATAACCAAAATATTGGTTATTTATATACGGCTTTTAGACCTACTAAAGATCTAAGATTATCGTTATACGCCGAATACGCAAGCCGTATAGATTACACTAATGAGCAGCTAGGCGATGTTTTAACTACACAATCGCAGGCTGTTTGGGATATTAATAATCACTGGCAGGTCGATGTTAGACATAATTATAGTCATTTAGATGATTACCAAGGGCGACGAGTTTTCACCGCAAACCTTGTTGATTTTAGGCTTTATTATAAGCTTAGTATGCGCGCTATGCTTAAACTGATTTTACAGTTTGAAGATATAGACAGAAATGAAGATGCTTATTTTTATCAGGTTAGCGAAATCAACAAAGATTATGGTAGTCAGCTGGTTTACTCATACAAAATTAACGCACAAACGTTATTTTATTTAGGTTATTCAGATAAAGGTTATCAGGATGACTCGTTAAAAAGCATTGAGCGTGACCAACGTACTTTCTTTACTAAAGTCAGTTATGCGTGGCAGTTATAACGCTATTAATACTATAAAAGCAAGATTTTGTTAGGCAATAAAAAACACGCTACTGGGTAGCGTGTTTTTTTATAGAAAGCAAAAGCTAACTATTACAAGTCAAAAGTACGTGAAATAGCGAGTACAATTCGCTCATCTGCGTAATCGTAGTCCAAGCTGGTATTCTCAGCAGCTACTTCAATACCAAACCCTTCATAGCTTGTTTGGTAAGCTAAGCGGTAATGGTGATACGATTTGTCGCCCTTAGCTTCATCCCACTGAAATTTGTTGCCATCGAGTGAGTTTGAAATATCAAAGCTGGCACGAATTGCATGATTTGGTGCAAGCTCGAAAGTGTGCGCAATCATCGAAATCACATGGCCTGTATCGTAGCCAAAGTAATCCCAGCTGTACCAAAAGTTAAGCTCTGTTTGACCGTAGTCACTGGCGTAACCAAATTTAGTATACGCTTCTGCGTAGTTACCATCGCTGTTATTACCTTGGTAAGTGTAATAAGCAATACCGTAATCAAGGCTCACTTGTTGGTTTAACTGAATGTATCGGCCTACATAAGCATCTAGTTCGAAGTCGGTATCATCACCAAAATCTACGTTTGATGCCCATACACCTGCATAAACACCGTTATCGTACGCATAGTCAAGACTTGCTTGTAGCGCTGGATCGTTATCTGTTTGAGTAACACCATTAAAGGTGTAATCAGATGCAGCAGTAATTGTTGTTGACCAGTTAGCTGCTGCTGTTGTTGATAAAACAGTTAATGGTAAAGCGATAAAAAGTTGTTTTAATTTATTGTTCATGTGATTTCCTAGCTGATAGTTTCTATTTTTGTGTAATCAATTTTATTCGCTTTAGGCGATCCTTCGATATTGCTGACTGTTTTAAGTTTGCTGTAGGCAATAAAACCAATGCAAATAAAGAATAACCCTATAACTAAAGCACCAACCCATTGAATTTGCAAAAACTCAAGTTTAAATAACAGTGTTAATAATGATAAAGCGACGACATTCATGGCAATATACTTAAATTTACCAAAGCGTTTTACAGTTAAGTTTAAATTATCTGTGTATAGACGGATCAGTGAATCAAGCGAGTTAATAACAAACACAATACCTACAAACACCATGGCAAAGTTTTTAATGCCTGCAGTTGGAATGCCCGCTTCGTGGTAGTGATATAACACACTGAACCAGATAGCGATTGGTATTGACGGGAAAATTAACATAGCGCCGAGTACTTGGTATGTTTTTAAACCACCCACAAAACGTGATGTAAACTGGCCAATCATGATGCTCCACGCAAACCACCAAAATAGGTAAAACTCATGGTAATCATTCAGTGGTAATACAAACTCATTGATGTTGGCAAAGTAATTACCAATTAATCCAATGTTTTTAGTAAATGCAGAGAGTTCGCTATCGCCAAATAAGAAGGCATCAGCCCACATAAAACCAATTAACGCGATAAACAACCAAGTAGTAGCAATGCTTAAAAAGCGAACATATTTAATATCGGTGCTTGAATACACCGCAAAACAAATAGCGGCAAGCACGATTAAGTAAAACTCAGGAATAACATTTGAGCCGTCTCCGAGTTCAGGTAAATACCACGGTAGGTTGCTCAATAGTAAGTAAGCGGTAAACGCACAAGTACCAATGATGACCACGTTGTTTAAAAATTTAACCCATGGAATTTCAAAAAATTTTACTTTGGGTTCTATTACACAGAAATAAAAGCACGTAAGAAAATAAAATCCCCAAATTAAAAATCCCCAATAACCAAACTCAATAGAGAGAGGGTTGGCAAATGCATATTCTGGGCTTGCTTTTATGTCTGCATAACCGGCAAATTCGGTTAAAGGAAACATAATGAGGCCAACGTCTAGGCCCGAGGTAAACAGGATTGCTATAAAGGTGAATGTTCTCACTGGTGTGACGCCTACTACGCGTACATTGCCCCATTTAATTAAAATAGCAACAATCGCAAGTAAGGTGAAAATAATGCCAGCATTAAGCCAAATAGTCATTATCGCCCTCCCAGAATGAATAAAAGTAACACATATATACTCCGTTTTTTATTGTACTTGCATTAACACAGGCATAACCTATTTATGCTTGTGAGCCACTGCAAGGCGCATAAAGGCACTCCTTGAAGCATTTTGCTTAAAAGAGTGGCCTTTATGGCAGGCTAAATTAAAGGGTTTTATTTCGTTGTGTAGTTTGCCAATTAGTGGCATTCACAACATCAACTCCTGTATGAGCTAAGGGCTTATTTCCTAAAATAATATCAGCGGCTTTTTCGGCAACCATAATAGTAGGCGCATTTAAATTACCGTTAGGTATTGTTGGAAAAATTGATGAGTCAACCACACGCAAGCTTTGCATGCCATGCACTTGAGTGTTTGAGTTAACCACCGCCATGTCGTCTTCACCCATTTTACAAGAGCAAGAAGGGTGGTAAGCACTTTCTACTGCTTGGCGAACAAAGGCATCAATTTGCTCATCAGTTTGAACTTGTTGCCCTGGTTGAATTTCTTCACCACGGAAGTCGTCAAAGGCAGGTTGTTCAATAATTTCACGCGTTAAACGTACGCACGCTCTAAAGCCTTCAATGTCGTCTTGATGCTCAAGATAATTAAACACAATTTTTGGTGGTTGTGTTGGATCAGCTGATGCAATGGTGACACTGCCACGACTTTTAGGTTTGTTATGACCTACATGCACTTGAAAACCATGCCCTGCAAAAGCACTGCGTCCATCGTAACGCATAGCGGCCGGTAAAAAGTGATACTGAATATCTGGCCATTCAACACCTGGCTTTGAGCGAATAAAGGCACATGATTCAAAATGATTAGTTGAGCCTAAGCCTTTGCGAGTTAGTAGCCATTTTGCACCAATTAAACCTTTAGAGAACAAGCCTAATTTACCGTTTAAAGTAATCGGTTGTTTACACTTATATTGAAAGTAAAACTCTAAATGATCTTGCAGGTTTTGGCCTACACCTGGTAAGTGATGCTTTACTTCAACACCTGCATTTTCAAGTGCTTGCGTATCACCAATACCTGACAATTGTAACAGGTGAGGTGATCCGATAGAGCCCGCACTTAAAATAACCTCTTTACTTGCTTGCGCTGTTTTAACTGCGCCATTGAGTTTGTATTCAACACCGGTTGCTTTTTTACCGTCTAAAATAACGCGCTGAGCAAGTGCACCGGTAACGATTGTTAAGTTGCTACGATGCTTAATTGGGTCTAAGTACTCGCGAGAAGCAGAGCTACGCACACCGTTTTTAACAGTCATGTGCATAGGGCCAAAGCCTTCTTGTTGAGCACTATTGTAGTCATTTGTGGTTGAGTAACCAGCCTCTGCACCCGCTTCAATAAATGCAGTGTATAACGGGTTTTCCATGTTATTGCCGTTATTAACACCTAGCGGTCCTTTACCACCACGATGACTATTTTCACCTAGGTAAAAGCTTTCTGCCTTTTTAAAATACGGTAAACACGCTTGGTAATCCCAGCCGTTAGCGCCGTGTTGTTGCCATTCGTCAAAATCTTTAGCATGGCCACGTACATACACCATGCCATTAATCGAAGATGAGCCGCCAAGCACTTTACCGCGAGGGCAATGCATTTCACGGTTATCTAAGTGTGGCTCTGGTTGCGTATGAAATTGCCACGCAAACTTATCGGTATTCATTGGAATAGACAATGCGGTAGGCATTTTTATAAAGATGCTTTTATCGCTGCCGCCGGTTTCAAGTAACAATACCTTGTTACTTGAATCTTCAGACAAGCGATTTGCTAACACACATCCAGCTGAGCCCGCGCCTACAATAATATAATCAAAAGAGTGGTTCATAATGATTCCTTAAAACGGGCTTTCTATGTCGGCCATACCAACATAAACAGACTTAGTTTGCGTGTAATGATCAAGTGTTTCTATACCATTTTCACGACCAATACCCGATTGCTTATAGCCACCCACTGGCATTTCTGCTGGCGAGTTACCGTAAGCATTAATCCAACAAATACCGGCTTGAAGTTGATGAATTACGCGATGAGCGCGTTTAATATCGCTAGTGAAAACGCCTGCAGCTAAACCTAAGTGAGTGCCGTTAGCACGTGCAATTACATCATCTTCATCATCAAATACTAAAACGCTCATTACTGGGCCAAAAATTTCTTCTTTAAC